>JACQDG010000138.1 GCA_016201185.1 Acidobacteriota bacterium
CGCCCGGATCAAGGTCCAGATCGGCGCCAAGCTGACCAAGGGCCTCGGCTCGGGCTCGGATCCCGGGGTCGGCCGGAGGGCGGCGCTCGAGGACACGGATAAGCTGATCGAAGTGCTGGAGGGCGCCGACATGGTGTTCATCACCGCCGGCCTGGGCGGAGGAACGGGCACGGGCGCCGCCCCCGTCGTAGCCTCCCTGGCCAGCGAGCTGGACGCCCTGACCGTGGCCGTGGTGACAAAGCCTTTCGCCTTCGAAGGGCGCCGGCGCATGAAGCAGGCCGAGCTGGGGCTGGCCGAGCTGGCCGAGATGGTGGATACCGTGCTCATCATCCCCAACGAGCGGCTGCTGCACTGCGTCTCCCGGGGGACGAGCTTCTTCGAGTCTTTCCGCATCGCCGATGACATCCTGCGCCAGGCCGTGCAAGGCATCAGCGATATCATCATCATCCCGGGGATCATCAACCGGGACTTTGCCGACATCAAGACCATCATGCAGGGGATGGGCTACGCCATGATGGGCACGGCGGTGGCCAGCGGCGAGAACCGCGCCGTGGAGGCGGCCCGCCAGGCCATTTCCAGTCCCCTGCTCGAAGGCGCTTCCATCGACGGCGCTCGCGGCATCCTGATGAACGTGACCGGGTCAAGCTCGCTGACCCTGCACGAGGTGCACGAGGCCTCCACCATCATCCAGCAAGCCGCCCACGAGGACGCCAACATCATCTTCGGGGCGGTCGAGAACGAGAGCATGGGCGACACGGTGAAGATCACGGTGATCGCCACCGGGTTCAAGGGGGAGAGTATAGGCATCAGCACGACTGTAACGGCCGCCGCGGCTGCTGTCGCCGCCGCCGTCCGGCCTACCCTGCACCAGGCAGCCAGCAGGCCGCGCGAGGAGCAGGACCCGCCACTCGTCCTGCCCGCGG
The DNA here is from genome assembly GCA_016201185.1 of Acidobacteriota bacterium. Lineage (GTDB taxonomy): Bacteria > Acidobacteriota > Terriglobia > Bryobacterales > JACQDG01 > JACQDG01. The sequence goes on from JACQDG010000138.1 coordinate 924, forward strand.
CCGCCGCCGCGCCGGAAATCAGCGTGCGGGCCGGTGTTCCCGTGCCCGAAGACGAGCTGGACGTGCCGGCGTTTCTGCGACGGCGTGGAAAAATGGAATAGCGAAGTCTATCCCCACAATCCCACGAGGGGTTTGCCCTTCACCAGCTCGCGCGGCTGGTTGAGATGGTTAAGCACCGTCATGTCCGGATCGATCCCCAGCGTATACTGCAGCGACTCCTCCGCCCGGCCTACTACGCTCTTTACCGCGGATGTCTAGTTACTGAATGGTGGTTCCTGGATCACTTTGGCTCGACACGATCGGCTCAAAGGTCTACCCCTCCCGCCAGCGGGACTTCGCTTTCGCGTCGGCGAGAGCGCCGGTGTCACGCACTTCCTCAACGTGGGCCAGCGGACATCAGAGGACCTGCAGGCCGCGCTGCTGCAGGCGGGGTCCAGGTTGGAGAGCTTCCGCGTCGTTCTAGACTTTGGTTGCGGCTGCGGGCGGACCTTGATGCGGCTCTCTAGGCAGTTTCCCGAGATTGAATGGCACGGCACAGATGTCGATGCGGAATCAATCCAGTGGTGTCGGAGTAACATAGGCACCGCCGCGTTTTCGCTGAACTATCCATTGCCGCCTCTGCCTTACCAAGACTCAACGTTCGATTTGATTTACGGAATATCCGTCTTTACCCACCTCAGCAGGGAGTGCCAATTAGCGTGGATTCCAGAGCTGTGCCGGGTCCTCAGGAGGGGCGGGCTGCTGCTGCTCACTTTCCACGGAGAGCACGTTTGGAAAGCCCTTGAGGCCGAGGCCGTCGAGAGGGAGGGGTTCGTGTTTCGTGCTTCGAACAAGTTGCGCGGCATCATGCCGGGCTGGTATCAGACAGCGTTTGAAAGCAAGGAGTGCATAATCTCCTTGCTCTCAAGCCACCTCTCCATCGTCACTTATATTCCAGGAGGCTTTGGGGACCAAGACGTCGCGGTTGCTCGACGCGATCATAGTGGTGCCCTTCAATTCGGAACGCAGGATCCCGGCTAGGCTGGAGACTCGGTGCCGGAAGACGACCTGGACGTGCCGGCGTTTATCAGGCGAAGGAGAAAAGTGGAGTAGCCCCGCGGAAGGAGGTCTGAAGGGGGCCGGTAGCCCTTCTCACATTGCACTAACCTGCCGGTAGCTTGACCGCTTGGTCGCTCTGGAATAACCTTAAACCAAGGGAAGCATCGATGACTCCCTGTGCCCCGTAAAAGCAGCTTTGGGCGGGGAATCAGGAACTCGCGGAAAATCATGAAGCGACCAGAGCAGCACAACACCGATTCCGCCGGCAAAGCACTCCTGGCTGATGTGTTCGCCAAACTGGGCTGGGTTGTGAACGAAATCCAAGTAGACTACGGGCGAGACTTTCAGGTCGAAGTATTTCAGGACAACGAATCCACCGGCACCACCTTCGATGTCCAGCTTAAGAGTTCTCAGGCCCCGGCTTACTCGGCAGCGGGCGACTTCATCTCCCAGGAGATTGCAACAGCCAGCGCGCGCTACCTATGCCGGGAGCTCCGCAGCCCTGCCCTGCTGATCGTGGCCGACGTTAAGAATAGACGACTGTTTTGGGCGGCACCCCAGCTCGACATGGCCGCACAGCAGGCGCTGGATGATGACAAGAACACTAAGACGTTGACGGTGCGGGTTCCCACCTCCCAAGGGCTACCAGCTTCCAAGGAAGCGCTGTTGACTGCTATCGGGCAAGCCCGGGTCGTTCTTGCCTCCCGCTCTCTGCTGGAGGTCAGCACTGCCAAGTTTGCTGCCTCCACCGAAAAGCGACTTGACCAAGCTGCCCTCAGTCAGAACTTGCGGGACAAGAGCGACTTCCTGAACGTCCGTGAGGCCGAGAATCAATCGGCTGCTGGGGACCTAACGGCCGCCCGCGAAACACTGAAGGACGTGCTCGGCGCGGTCAAGTCTTCGATCGAGGTCAAGTTGTACGCCCTGCTGATGGCGGAGAAGATCGAAACCCTGGCGGTTGCGGCAAACAATGGTCCCCAAGGGTTCCTGCCGAGAATCGCCCTCGCGACTGCCTGGGCCATGCAGCAGCTTACGAGAAAAGGACCTGGGCACCTGAAGTTCTTTTCCCTGATTGCCCGTCATGCCGCAGAGCTGTATCTGTTAGCGGACACAGACTGGGGTTTGTTTTTGAACTGGCGGGTCCATGAAAGGGAGGGAGATGCCCTTTGGCAACTCCACCTTGCGGCGGAACGCAAAGAGATCGCAACACGGGCTATTGCAAAATACAGGCAGTGCATGCGACTTGTACGTTTAGCTGGCTACCGTCCTTACCGGGCGAGCCTAACACTCGCGATGCTCAGGATCCTCGATGGGTTGGCGATCCTGCTGATTCGCCTCAACCTAGAGGGTCTTACCGAGGCAGCGGACGCCTATCGAGCAGCCGGATTGGAGCTCTGCAAAATGGTTGCAGCAATTGCTCGGGAGAACGGTGACGACGACTCACTTCTCCGCGCCGCGACCGGCTCCGCTCTTAAGCTAACCCACCCAGGAGCAGGTTTATGAGAACATGGCTACGGCTCTGGGGATCGACCTGTCAGATCCTGACGACCGATACGCCCAAATCGTCCGGATTGGAATCGCGGATCTCGACCCCAGTCGGGTGCTGAAGAACTGTCAGCACCTGTTTGTCACGTTGGGATCCCGGGGGCTGCTCGCTGCGTGGTTGCGGCTTCCCACGGCAGGGCAAAAGGTCATTCACTGCACGTTGCATCGCTATGCCGGCATGGGGTGGACTTTGGATGGCATCTACCGATCTTTCAAGCGCGATTACTGCGACAAGTGCCCCGACTGCTCACCTCATTCGCCGGAGTGGGCCTACTCGGAAGAGTGGCAACAGGTGGAAAACGAACGCCATAGAGGGTACATGGAGAGCTTGCCGGAGCCTTGATAGCTCAGATGACGAGCGCCTTACGTTACCCCCACAGCCCCCCAAGCGGCTTGCCCTTCACCAGCTCGCGCGGCTGATTGAGGTGGTTAAGCACCGTCATGTCCGGATCGATCCCCAGCGTATAGTAGACCGTGGCCAGAAGATCGGTGGGATGCACGGGCGATTCCTTGGGCGTAGAGCCGGTCGCGTCGGAAGCCCCGTAGAGCTTGCCGCCGGGGATGCCGGCGCCCGCCACCAGCGCCGTGTAGCAATAGGGCCAGTGGTCGCGGCCGTCGGGGGAGTTGGTGTTGCCGGAGGTGCTGACGCCCAGTCGCGGCGAGCGGCCGAATTCGCCCACCACCACTACCAGCGCCTCGCTCAGCAGGCCCGATTGGGACATGTCCTCGAGCAGGGCCGAAACGGTCCGGTCGAGAATCGGGCAGTGGAGGTTCTTTAGCGGCTTGAAATTGGCGGCGTGGGTGTCCCAGGCATCCACCTCGGGGTTGCCGTTGGCAACGGCCGGCCAATTCAACTGCACGAAGCGGGCGCCAGCCTGGATGAGGCGCCGGGCCATCAACGCGCCCTGGCCGAAGGTTGTCCGGCCGTAGCGGTCCCGCACTTTGTCCGGCTCCTTGGTCAGGTCGAAGGCGTCGCGGGCCTTGCCTGAAAGCACCAGGTCATACGCCTTTTCATAGTACTCATCGAGCGCATAAGGCTTGAGCGCCTTTTCCAGGTCCGGCATCGAGCCGTTGATGCCCTTCAGCAGCGCAAAGCGTTCCTTCAGGCGCTCCGGGGGAACTTCGCTGCGCAGGGCCAGGTCGTCCAGTCTCACGGGCTTGTTCGGATCCTGGTAGAAGCGGTACGGGTCGTAAGCCTTGCCGAGAAAGCCGGCAGCGCCTCCTTTGCCGATGACGTTCGATTCCTGCAAGGTCCGCGGCAGCTCCACGAACGGCAGCATCGGTGTGTCCGGCGGACGCAGCTTCGAGATGTGAGAGCCGGCCGTGGGGAAGTCCGCTGGTGACGGCGGTTCGAGCTGGCCCGAGGGCGACACCTTGTCCGGCGGGAACCCGGTCAGCATCTGGTAGATCGCTGCCGTGTGGTTGAACAGCCCTTCCGGTGTGTAGCTCATCGAGCGGATCAAGGTGTACTTGTCCACCTGCTCGGCGAGCATCGGCATCGTCTCGCTGAGCTGGATGCCGGGGACCTTCGTGTTGATCGGCTTGAACTCGCCGCGAATGTTGGA
>JACQDG010000139.1 GCA_016201185.1 Acidobacteriota bacterium
GCGCGCTGGGCGCTGGCCGGCGGCACACATAGCACCCACAGGCAGAGCAAGCAGAGCAAGATGCCGAGAAGAACCACGGTGGACTTTCTGGATGAAAATAGGGACATACTGACCTCCTGGTAGCTGGACTAACCTCTCCCAAAATTCTGTGCCACCATTATGGCGCTGGGAAACGGTCATTGTCAACAATTTTTTTCTCTTTTAGGAAATAAATGTCACAGAAAGAGCCTCTTGACTTCCCGTGGCTCGAGGCGGTAAAGCTCGTGTTCCCTAACGGTTTTCTATTAGTAACTACCTGTTTTTCATTATGTTACAACAAGTTGACGCAAGGCCTTTCGGGAAATGTCGCGTTATACAGTCCACTATGTAAAAGATCGATTTTGTTATTTTATTGTTGACAGTGCTTCCTTGCAGGTTTAGCATTAAACTCGGTGTATTGTGCGTCGAACCACTGAACCATCGGGTCGGCGAAGGGGCTGAGAGAGAGATTGTCTCTCCCGAACTGTAAGAGGACTTACAAACGGTATCGGGATGAAACACGTTAAGGGAAAACTTGCCCAGGATATACATGTCATTGAGGCGGTGGTCCGCCGGTTCGGCCCCCTTTCCCGCTCCAAGATCCACGAACTGACTCACATCCGGCGCAGCGCCACTTCGGAGATTGTTCGAGAACTTCTGAAAGAGGGTAGGTTGCTCGAGGCCGGCCGCGTAAACGGTAATAGCCCGCTGGGCCGAAAGCAAGTCCTCCTGTGTTTGAACGAAGAGCACCGGTTCGTGGCAGGGGTCGAGTTCGACGACGAAGCCGTGGTGGCTGGCGTTCTCGACCTCCACCCCCGGGTGAAACAGACCATTACCGAGCCGCCTCGCCTGGGCGACGGCAAGGAAGGCCTGGTCAAGCAACTGCTGTCCTGCACCAGGAGGGCCCTCGAGAAGGCAGGACTGCGCGCTCGTTCTCTTCTGGGGATCGGCATCGCCGATCCCGGCCTCGTCGACAGCCGGCGGGGCGTGACGGTCACCTCTTCCACCATCGACTTCTGGACGCAAGTGCCTCTCCAGGCTATTTTTGAAAAGGAGTTCGGGGTTCCCACGATCGTGGAGAGCAAGACCCGCGCCCGGACGGCGGCGGAAAGAATCCTGGGAGCCGGCGAGATGCGGGAAAGCATGATCTACGTGGACTACGGAGCGGGTATTGGGGCCGGGATCATTCTGGACGGGAAGTTCCTGCACGGGCAGAATTGCGCTGCTGGGGAATTCGGGCACACCCACCTGATGGAAAACGGGCCGCCGTGCAAATGTGGGAGCTTCGGCTGCCTGGAAGCTATCGCGGGCGCGCGCGCCGTGGAGGACAAAATCCGCAGGGCGATCGCCGGGGGAGGCGCGTCCCGGGCCCTCGCCCTGGCGGGCGGGGACCCGGAAAAAATCACGGTATGGAACGTGCTTGAAGCTGCCCGGCTGGGCGATAAGACTTGCAGCCACATTGTGGCGGAAGTGGCGAGTTTTCTCGGCCTGGGTCTGGCCAACCTGGTCAACCTGTTCAATCCCTCCGTAATCGTGCTCGACCGTCGCCTGGAGCTGGCAGGCCAGAGCCTGCTGGAGCAGATCGTCCAGATCGTGAAGAGACAAGCGCTCACTTATTCCGCGGAACACGCTGTCTTCCGCTTCGGCAGGCTCGAGCGCGAAGCGGGTGTGCTGGGCGTGGCCTTGCTCGTCCTGGAAAAGCACTTCGAGATTCCCCTGCTGAAACCCCCCCGGTTCATGATCGACCCGGAGGCAGTTGGGTCTGCTCTTCGTGGCTCCTAGAGGAGATCGCCATGTTGCGCGTATTGGCAGTAGGTCTCTGTCTGTGGCTATCGGCGCCTGTTTTGGCGCAGTCCGTCAAGGGCGTTCCGCTCAAGGCCGGCGTGGCCAAAGTGGATATCACCCCGCCGCCGGGCGTGCCCATGTGGGGCTACGCGAGGCGCAAAGGGACCGCCACCGGCACACTCGACCCGCTTTTGGCCCGTGTGCTGGTCCTGGAAGCGGGCAGCAAACGCCTGGCGCTGGTGACCTTGGATTTGGGCCGGCCTTTCGGGCCAGCATCGCTCGAGCAACTCCGGAGCGCGGCCGGCAAGTCGAGCGGAATATCCTATGTCTTCGTCACCGCCTCTCACACCCACTCAGGACCCGTAGTGCTAGACGAGTATGCATCGGGGCGGCCGGCCTGGGAGGCCGCCGCGCTCGACAAGATTGCCAAGGCCATCGAGGAAGCTGCCGGGCGCCTGGCCGAGGCGCGCCTGGGAACCGGAAAGGGGACCACTTACATCGGGCACAACCGGCTCCGGCAGAACCCGGACGGCACTGTAACCTGGTTTGAGCGCAATCCCACTCTGGTTCCGACCTCTCCGTTCGATCCCACGGTTTCGGTCCTCCGCATCGACGGCGCAGATGGTCAGCCTATGGCCATCCTCGTGAATTACGCCACTCACCCGGTGGTGTTCGGCCCGGACAACCTTCAATACTCCGCCGATTTTCCGGGCGCCATGGTGAGGACCGTGGAGAAAGCCTTCGGGGCCCAGCCGATTTGCTTCTTTCTGCAGGGCGCTCCCGGCGACATCAACGCCTTGTACGCCGTGACCCCGCTCGAACAAGACGCCGTAAAGATGTGCGAGTGGAGCGGCCGGCATCTCGGGGAAGAGGCTGTGAGAGTGGCCAAAGCCATCCCCACCGAAAGCGCTGAAGCAACGCTCGATTACTCGGAAGATATTCTGCGCTTTCACCTGCGCTGGGATCCGGAAAAATTCCGCCAGGGGCTTATTGCCATTTTCGGCCAAAAGGCCTCTGAGGAATTCGCCCCGTCGATCAAGCAGGAACTTCAGTTGCCTGTTTCAACCGTCCTGATCAATAAGCGAATTGCGATCTTGGGGATGCCGGGCGAGCCATTTGTGGATTTCCAGATCGACTGGCGCGCGCGCTGTCCCGTCCCGGATGCCTTTCTGGTCGGTTATGCCAACGGCTATCATGGATATTTCCCCACCATACGGGCTTGTTCCTTGGCGGGCTACGGCGCGGCCGGCGTAACCACCTGGGTCGAACCTGGCGCCGGGGAGCGCATGGTGATCCACGGTCTCGTGAAGATGTATGAGATGCTAGGCAAGCTGACGAACGTCCCTGTCGGTACTGACTTTTAAAGGTGGCTGTAAGGCTCAGTCATCAGCATACCTTGGGGAAAGGAGGCACAAAATGAGCCGGCTGGCCATTTTCGGCGGTTCCGCCGTACGAACCAAGGCGTTTCCTTCCTGGCCGGTCTTTGACGAAAGCGAGGAGCAAGCCGTCCTGGAAGTGGTTCGCAGCGGGA
>JACQDG010000140.1 GCA_016201185.1 Acidobacteriota bacterium
CGTGTTTGAGGTTACCGTCGACCCGGACAACGTTACTTCCATCGTCGTCGATGAAGGGGTGGTGGTCGTCGAGCACCGGCTTCTGCCGGGCAAGGCGGTGCCGCTGACCCCTGGCGAGAGCCTGCGCGTCTTCCCCAACGCTTCCCTAGCCGTGGTGGGCGTCAACAAGCTGGGCGTGGCGGCGCGGGTGGCTGAAATCGCCCGGGATGCCCTTTACACGTTGGGACGCTTGAACGGCGGTTCTGGCAGGGGAAGCCCGGGGCCGGCGCAGACTCCTGCTCCGCCGTCTCCTCCGCCTCCCCTGCCAGGCGACCGCAAGGCTCCTCCTCCGCCTCCACCTCCTTCCCCTAAGAGGTAAGACAAGCTTCAGCGTCCCCTGGGCTTGTGGTCAAGCCTCCCAATTCGAACAAGTCAGAGTATGATGTTGGGGTTTGGATCAGGGGAGGAGTTTGCCATGCCGAGTGGAACCGCGCGGAGGACTTTTTTGAAAACGGCGGGTGGCGGCGCGCTGGCAGCGCAGTCCGGGCGCGTGCTGGGGGCTAACGACGAGATCCGCCTAGGCGCCATCGGCGCCGGCGGCCGCTGCCGCCTGCTGATGGAGTATCTGAATAAGATGCCCGGTACGAGAATGGTTGCCGTCTGCGACGTCTACGAGCCGCGCCGTCTGCAGGCGGCGGCCCTGTACAGCCCGGCCGCCGAAGCCTTATCCGATTACCGGGCCTTGCTGGACCGTAAGGACATCGACGCCGTGGTCATTGCCTCGCCCGATCACTGGCACGCCCGGATGATGATCGACGCCGTGAGCGCGGGCAAGGATGTTTATCTGGAAAAGCCGATCACCCACGCCCTCGAGGAAGGCCCGCCGATGATCGAAGCCATCCGGCGGACGGGCCGCATTGTGCAAACCGGGACGCAGCAGCGGAGCTGGGAGCACTATCAGAAGGGCAAGGAGATCATCGCCAGCGGCAAGCTGGGCAAGATCACGATGGTGCACGCTTACTGGTATCAGAATTATGCCGCTTGGCGGCGCGGGCCGCGACCGGCGGTCGATACTTCCAAGCTTGACTGGAAGGCGTGGCTGGGCTCAGCCCCCGAGCAGCCCTTCGTGCTGGACCGATTCACCACCTGGCGCTGGTACTGGGATTTCGGCGGCGGCGCGCTCACCGACCTGCTCACCCACTGGATCGACGTGATCCACTGGTACATGGGGAAGGACGCGCCGGCTTCCGCCATGACCTCGGCCCATCACCGTTTCTTCAAGCAATGGGACTGCCCCGACACCATCTCCGCCTACTACGATTTCCCCGGCGATTTTTCGGTGGTCTACAACGGGACCATGACCAGCTCGATCGATTACGGCGGGATCGAGTTTCGCGGGCAAAACGCCACCCTCAAGATCGACCGCGCGAAATTGATCGTCTATTCCGAGGATGAGCCGCGCAGCGATTCCTCCCCCACGCTGCCGCAGCCGGAGCTGATGGTTCCCTCCAAAGGCGACGGCACCATCGACCATTTGAAGAATTTTCTGGAATGCGTGCGCACGCGCCGGCAGCCCACCGCGCCAGTCGAGGTCGGCGTGGCGGCGGCGCGAACGTCCCATCTCGGCAACCTATCGTTACGGCAGGGCCGCCGGGTGAGCTTTGATCCGGAAACAGGGCGAGTCAGTTAGGTGGCAGAAACCCCTTCTGTAGGTTGCTGGCCGCCGAGCTCGAGAACCGCCGGAAATCACCAGCGGGGCTCGCGTGGAGGCCGGCCGCCGCGGCCGCCCCTTCAGCCTCTCCCGCTTCGGTTCCCGTAGCCGCCTCCCGAGCCGAAGCCGCCGCCGCGCTCGACTTTCGGCCGCGCCTCGTTCACGTTGATGGTGCGGCCCAGAAAATCCTTGCCGTTCAACGCGGCAATGGCTTTCTCGCCGTCTTCCGACGACATTTCAACGAAGCCAAAGCCGCGCGGCTTGCCGGTATCGCGATCCGTAATGATCTGTGTGGACTGCACCTCGCCGAAGGGCTCAAACAGGGAGCGCAGCTCCTCCTCATTGGCGTTAAAGGGAATGTTGCCGACGAAAATTCTCAAGTTAGTTGCTCCGGATATTTCCAAACCGCCGGCACTTAAATGCATCAGGCCGGCCGGATTTCGGTCGCAATCGAAAGAATGCTTTCCAGCGGTTCAGGAAGAGGTTCTCGAAAGGCCCCAAAGTAACCGAGGGGGAGAGCCGCAACTGAGGTCGCCAGGGAACGCTTTCTCCGACGTCTCGCCTACCATGCTAGCACATCGGAACGGCTGAGAGATAAAAATCATCAGGGGAAATCCAGGCCGAGGGCGTCAAGCGCGGCCCCCGATACCTAAGGATCGGAGGCGCTCGTCGGTCAGAATGGCCAGAATGTAGGTCTGGCCCTGGAGCGAGGGGGAGCCCTCCAGCGCGCCTTCTTCCAAGCGCTTGAACACCTTCTCGAAGTAGGTGCGGGGGATGGACTGGTTGCCGCTGCTGACCACAATGAAGGTCTTGTGAAACCGGTAGGTGAAGGCGGTCCCCCTGGCGGTTTGGAAGGTGTCCCCTTCCAGCGCGGCGATGTTCTGCCATACTACCGGAAAGGCGAAACCGTCCATTCGACTCGATCTTAGCAGATGGCAGCGCAGCGCCCCAGATTCGCCTCCCGCACGGCCTGGAACCTCGCGCCGAACCGGCTGGCCCGGTTGGCGGAGGAGAAGCGGTGCGCCGGTGAAGCCTTCCTAGACCTGACCGAATCCAATCCCACCCGTTGTGGCTTCCATTATGAGGAAGAAGCGATTCTCGAAGCCCTGGCTGACCGGCGTGGCCTGAAATATGACCCGGACCCACGGGGTTTGCTGAAGGCCCGCCGCGCCGTGGTCGGGTATTACCAGGCACGGCAGGTGAGCCTTGCGCCGGACCAAGTTTTGCTCACTTCCGGCTCCAGCGAGGCTTATGGATACCTGTTCCGGCTCCTGGCCGAGCCGGGCGCCAATGTGCTCGCGCCGCGGCCCAGCTACCCACTCTTCGAGTTCCTCTCTTCCCTGAACGACATCGAGCTGCGGAGCTACGCCCTTGACGAACACCACCGCTGGCAGATTGACTTTGGCA
>JACQDG010000134.1 GCA_016201185.1 Acidobacteriota bacterium
CGCGTTGCAATACGGCAGGGAAGAGGCGCCGGTCCGCAAGCACGACTTTCTGTATCTACCGTCGGGAATCGAGCACGGGATTTCCAACCCCTCCGACAAGCCTTGCCGCATCATCGTCATGGGATACAAGATTCCGCGCGGGGAGAAGGTCACCCAGCCACCCCGGCTGCTGCTGCGCGCGAACATCGACGAGGTGGCCTGGCAGACGGTGGGCGGCCACCCGGATTCCGTTCTCTACCAATTGCTGATGGGCGATACGAAGAGCAAGCGCGACAAGCTGGCCGCGGCCCACGTGCTAACCAGCCTGTTCATCATGGAATTCCAGCCCGGCGGGACCAATTTCCCTCACCACCACGAATATGAGGAGGAAATCTACCTGGTGCTGGAGGGCGAAGGCGAAATGGTGGCGGGCAGCGGCATGAACGGCATTGAAGGCCGCTACCCGGCCAGAGCCGGCGATGCTTACTTCTTCCGCCTGAACTCGACCGTCGGCTTCTACAACGGCCAGACAAGCAAGGCCCGCATCCTGGCTATCCGGTCGCTATTCCCGAGGCCGGGGGAGTGAGGCGCGCACGCCGACTCTCGCCAGCGCGTCCTCGGCGTACCACAGCACGTCGGGCTTGACCCCGTAGCGGGGATCGCGCAGCTCTTCCTGGCTGAACCACCGAATCTCCCGGTGCTCGCCGGCCGACAGCACCGGCTCACCTACCTTCCCACGAGCATAGTAGATGTTGACGACGTGGCTATGGGTGTCCGTGATGCGGTGGATGTTTACGTGAGCCGGGGTGTAAAGGATCTTGACCTCCGGATCCTCGAACGGCGCCTTTTCCCCCATGATCTCCACCTCCAACCCGCATTCTTCCCGGATTTCACGAAACAGCGCCTGGTCCGGGTCCTCGCCCATCTCGATGTGGCCGCCAATGGGGAGCCATTTCCCGAGCCCCTTATGGAAGATCATCAGTACACGGTCGCCTTTGACGATGAAGCAGGCGATGGTGAAATCGATGGCGTAGTGGAGGTGCGCCACGCTATCCCTCCCGCAACATGGCGGCGATGCGCGCCGGGTCGTTGGGAACCACCACGGGACGGTTGCCGAAGGTGGGCTCGAGCGGGCGGCCGTCGGGATCGAGGAGCTGATTGGTGTGGTAGCGGTAGATGTAGTCGGGGTCCTTGAGCAGGTGGCCGGTCAGCACGGCTACTACATCGGCATCGCGCCGGATCCGGCCTGCGCCGGTCATTTTTTTCATGCCGGCAAGCGTGGCGGCCGAAGCCGGCTCGCAACCGATCCCGCACCGGCCGATGATCGCCTTGGCGTCGGCGATTTCCTGCTCGGTAACAGTTTCGACCAGCCCGCCAGTCGCCTGGACTTCGTATAAAGCCTTGGGCCAGGAAACCGGCGCGCCGATTCTTATGGCTGTGGCGAGGGTCTTCGGGTCGTCGACTTTGCGGATCGCGGCGCGCTCGGCCGAACGGAACAAATCGTAGAACGGAGCAGCACCCTGGGCCTGGATGACGGCCAGCCGCGGCAGCCTTCCGATCAGGCCCACCTGCTTCAGTTCGCGGAGCGCCTTTCCGAAAGCGGAAGCGTTGCCGAGGTTGCCGCCGGGCAGCACGATCCAGTCCGGCGGGCGCCAGCCGCGCTGCTCCAGCATCTCGATGATGATGGTCTTCTGCCCCTCGATGCGGAAGGGGTTGACGGAATTGAGCAGGTAGATTCCCTCCCGCTCGGCCAGCTCGCGCACCAACGCCAGGATCTGGTCGAAATTGGCCTCCACCTGAAGCGTGACCGCGCCGTATTCCAGGGCCTGCGCCAGCTTGCCATAGGCGATGTTGCCGTGGGGAATGAAGATGACTGCCTTCAGCCCGGCGGCCGCAGCGTAAGCCGCCATGGAGGCTGAGGTATTGCCTGTTGATACACAGGCCACCATCTTCCGCCCGAGCCGCACGGCCTGCGCCATGCCGGCCGTCATGCCGTTGTCCTTGAAGGAACCGGAGGGGTTGTAGCCCTGGTGCTTGAACTGGAGGCCGTCGAGCCCGCTGTAAGCGGCCGCGGCCGGGGCATCGAGCAGCGGCGTGTTGCCTTCGCGAAGGCTCACTACGCCCGCGTAATCGTCGAGGAAGGGAAACATCTCCCGATATCGCCACACGCCGCTGCGGTCGAGCAGGTCGTCGCTCAGGCGGCGGTCGCGCCAGAGGCGGCGCAACGCTTCCGGTTCCAGGGCCTGAAAATCGTAGCAGGCTTCCAGCAGCCCTCCGCAGCGCGGGCAGGTGTAGAGCACGTCCGTAATAGCAAAATTCGCTCGGCATGCATGACTAAAGCAGCGCAATTGGCCGGGCATAGAAGTTCATCATAGCCGAAGCCGCCCCAGACCGCTCGCTCACGGTCGCGGCTCGGAAGCTGCTAAAATTGCAGGCAAATACCTATGCTGGCGGTTCGCCTGGAAAAGGGAAAGGTCTTGCTGCGGACGAGCCCTCGTCCGGCGCCCCGGCACGGCTTTGCGCTGATCCGGCTGCTTTGCGGCGGCATCTGCTCGACCGACCTCGAGCTACTGCGAGGCTACTACAATTTTCAAGGGACGCCTGGGCACGAATTCGTGGGCGAAGTTGTCGCCGGCTCACGGCACGTAATGGGAAACCGGGTGGTGGGCGAGATCAACATCAACTGCTCGCGTTGCTCCTGGTGCCGGCGGGGACTGGGCCGGCACTGCCCGCACAGCACCGTGCTGGGAATCGTGAAGCACCCCGGCGCCTTTGCCGAGTTCCTAAGCCTGCCGGAAGGCAATCTGCACATCGTCCCGCCGGAGATCCCGTTGCAGCACGCCGTCTTCGTCGAGCCCCTGGCGGCCGCCTGCGAAATCCTGGAGCAGGTGTCTATTCCACAAGGCGCCGAGGTCGCAGTGCTGGGGGATGGCAAGCTGGGGCTGCTGGCGGCCCAGGTGTTGCAGGCGAGCGGCGCCCGGGTCCACTTGTTCGGGCGGTATCGCCACAAGCTCCGCATCGCGGAAAAGAAAGGTGTGGTCGGGGAACTGCGCGGCGCCCGGCTTCCCGCGGCCAGCTATGACTACGTGGTGGAAGCCACTGGCTCGCACGACGGCCTGGCCCAGGCGGTGGCCATGGCGCGGCCCCGCGGAACCGTGGTGGTCAAGTCCACCGTGCACGGGGCGGTCCGCCTGGATACGGCGCCTCTGGTGGTCAACGAGGTCACGCTGGTCGGCTCCCGCTGCGGGCCGTTCCCCCCGGCGCTGGAGCTGCTCGCCGGCGGGCGCATCAATGTGGCTGACATGATCTCCGATTCTTTTCCCTTAAGTGAGGCCCCGGCCGCCTTTCGCCGCGCCCAGCAAAAGGGTGTGTTGAAAGTGCTGTTGTGCGATAATGGGGCTTCCTTTCCGCACTAACTCCATGGGGGACCTTCGCCTGGGTGATGTGATCGACGACTGGTGCAGCCGCTGCCGGTTGCTCACCAACCACTCGATTGTCTCGCTCGTCAACGGGGAACCAGTGAAAGTCCACTGCCGTACCTGTTTCTTCGAGCACAACTATCGCCAGGCAAAGGCTGCTGCGAGGAAGAAGCCATCCAAGAAGGCAGAGTTGTTCGATGCTGTGCTTCTCTCGATCGTAGGCAAGCCGCCGCCGGAGGAAGAAGCACAACCCCCGGGCGGACGAAAAAAAGAATAAGACCAGGCGGGCCGTTTCACAGGCGGCCCAAGGAGGGTTCTTTGGCGATGATTCGAAAATTACCGCATCTGGTTCTGGTCGGCATTCTGCTGCTTCCGCTCATGAACTGTGGTTACCAGCACGACGAAAAGGAAAAGTATTACCTGGTGGCGGCCAACATCAAGCTGCCTTATTGGCAGGCCGCTCTGGCCGGGCTGAACAAGGCCACCGTGCAGATGAAGGTGAAGACCGAGCTGGCCGGCCCGGATACTTACGATCCGAGACAGCAGCAGCAGGAATTGCAGCGGATCATCAAGCTCAAGCCGTCCGGCATCCTGGTCTCCCCGACCGATCCCAAGCTGATGCAAGCAGACATTGATGATGCCATCAGCCAGGGCATTCCCGTCATCACCATCGATTCGGACGCCCCGGGCAGCAAGCGGTTGTTGTTCATCGGGACCAACAATTACGAGGCTGGCGTGATGGGCGGCCGCATCGCCGCCAAGCAGTTGGGCGGCAAAGGGAACGTTATGGTTTTCACCATGCCCGGCCAGGCGAACCTGGACGAGCGGCTGCACGGCTACAAGGACGTTTTTTCGGAGTACTCGGGGATCAAGATCGTCGAGACGATTAACATAAAAGGCGATTCCCGCATATCCTTTGATACGACCCAAGATTTCTTCGAGAAGAAAAAGACGCCGGTCGACGGCTTTATCTGCCTGGAGGCCGCCGGCGGCAAGGGGGTGGCCGAGGTGCTGGACCGCAGGCAGATCAAGGGCAAGACCGTGGTGGCCTTCGACACCGACGACGAAACCCTGGAATGGATCCAGAAGGGCCTCATCGCCGCTACCATCGCCCAGAAGCCCTTCACCATGGCCTATTACGGCGTGAAGGTGCTGGACGATATCTACCACCACAAGCCCCAGCCCATGGGCGCCAACTGGGCCAACGAGCCGCTTTCCCTCCTGCCAACCTTCATCGATACGGGGGCGACGGTGATCGATCAGAAGAACCTGGCGATGGTACAGAAACCGCGTGATTTCATCACGGTTTCGCCGCAGAAGTGAAACTAAGAAAAGCCGCCGCTAAGATAGCCTTTCTCTGATTGGCGTTTATCGGCGTGCATCGGCGGCTGAAATGTCCTGGCGCAATTCCTCAATCAAGTCCGTAACCAGGTGTTCGATCTGGTCCCGAACCTCCCGGTAAACTTCTATGCCGAAGCCGATAGGGTCGTGCACCTCCCAGTTGATCTCGCGACCCGTGAAGCGCAGCATCACCCCGCCTAGAGCCATTTGGCTCATGTTCACAACGAGGTCGAACGAGGCCCAATCGACGTACAAAACGCTGCGGGGCGGTTTGTTCTCTACAGGGACGTCGCGCTCGGCCATCGCCTCCAAGGTCAGCGGCTGAACGACCGGGGCGGGGAAGAGGCCGGCGCTGGAGGCCTCGACCAGCCCGGCCCCCAGATAGTTGGCGAAAGCCTCTGCCATGGGGCTCCGGCAGGAATTGCCAATACAGACAAAGAGCAGGCGAACCAGGGCCGGTCGGCTCACTTCGCGGACGCCTTCTCCAGAAACAGCCCGTGCACGCGGGCGTCTGTGGTGAGCTCGGGATGGAACGTGACCGCCAGGTGCGGCCCCTGCTCGACCAGTACCGGATCGCCGTGGTATTCGAGCAGGACGCGGGCTCTGGCGCCGACACGGCGAATGATGGGAGCGCGGATAAAGACGGCCTCGAGAGGCCCGGCGGCGGTCCGCTCGGCGAACTCCGAGCTCGGCGACAGCGTGGCAATCCGGCTGTCCACCTGGCGGCCGTAGGCATTCCGCTCGATCGCGATGTCCATGAGTTCGAGGCTCCGCTGCGCAGGGCGGCAAACGACGGTCGCCATGAGGATCGCCCCGGCGCAAGTGCCGAGGAGCGGGCGGCGGGCAGCGAAATTGCTGATGGCGCCAAACAAACCTTCGTTTTCCAGGAACTTGAGCATGGTTGTGCTCTCGCCGCCGGGGATCACCAGGCCGTCGAGTCCGTCGAGATCGGCGGGGACGCGCACGTAGACCGCCACGGCGCCCAGGCGCTCGAGCGCGCGCCCGTGCGCCTCGAAGTCTCCCTGCACTGCCAGCACGCCGATCTTCATGTGTTTACCAGCCGCGGGTTTGCAACAGCTCGCTCGGCTCGAGCTTGGCCACATCCAGGCCGCGCATGGCCTCGCCCAGTTCCTCGCTCGCCTCGAGCAGCTTCTGCGCGTCGTTGTAATGCGTAGCGGCTTTAACGATGGCGCGGGCGCGGCGATCCGGGTCCTCACTCTTGAAGATGCCGGAACCGACGAAGACCGCCTCGGCGCCCAGTTGCATCACCAGGGCGGCGTCGGCTGGCGTCGCGATCCCGCCGGCGGAGAAATTAGGCACGGGGAGCTTCCCGTGTTCCGCCACGTATTCCACCAGCTCCAGCGGCGCCTGGAGCTTCTTCGATTCGGCCACTAGCTCTTCCTTGCCCAGCACGGTGAGCTGCTTCATCTCCCGCTGGATGGTCCGCATGTGGCGCACCGCTTCGACGATGTTGCCCGAGCCGGCCTCGCCCTTGGTGCGGATCAGGGCCGCGCCTTCGGCGATGCGCCGCAGCGCTTCGCCCAGGTTCCGCGCCCCGCAGACGAACGGCACGGTAAAGGGCCGCTTGTCAATGTGGTGCTCCTCGTCGGCCGGGGTGAGCACTTCGCTCTCATCGATGTAATCGACCTTCAGCGCCTCCAGGATGCGGGCTTCCATGAAATGTCCGATGCGGGCCTTGGCCATCACCGGGATGCTCACCCGCTTCTGGATCTCGCGGATCTTGGCGATGGCCGCCATGCGGGCCACGCCGCCCTCTTTGCGGATATCGGCCGGGACGCGCTCCAGCGCCATGACGGCGCAGGCGCCCGCCCGCTCGGCGATTTCGGCCTGCTCGGCGTTGGTCACATCCATGATGACCCCGCCCTTGAGCATTTCAGCCAGGCCGGCTTTCAAGCGAAAACCATCGTCTAAGTACATAGCTGTCTCCTTTTTCTAAACGAGTTCCTAAACGAGCGCTGGCGCCCCTCCCCGCTCCACTTCGGAAGAGAGGGGAGTCTGGGCGCCGATGATCCGACCCAGCACGGCCAGCCCGCGCCGGATCTTTTCCGGAGGCAGACCGGCAAAGCTGAGCCGCAGCTCGCCGCTGTGTGAGTGCGAAACCTCGAAAAACCTTCCCGGCACGAACAACACTTTTTCCGCCCGGGTGCGCGCCAGCAATTCGCCCGCATCGTGCAGCGGAGGCAGC
>JACQDG010000135.1 GCA_016201185.1 Acidobacteriota bacterium
CCTGGTCCTGAAGAACGGCCGCATCTGGACCGGAGCCGAGCGGCCCCCCTGGGCCGAGTCGCTGGCCATTCGGGGAAACCGAATTGCCCGCGTCGGAAGCAATGCCCAGGTGGCGTCGGCGATGGGTCCCAAGACCACGGTTCTCGACCTGGGCGGAAAGCTGGTCCTGCCTGGCTTTAACGATGCGCATATTCACTTCCTGACCGGCGCGCTGAGGCGTTTCGAGGTGAACCTGACCGGGGCCCGCACGCTCGCAGAAATCCAACAGCGGATCGCCGCGTTCGCCAAAGCTCATCCCGAAGCCCCGTGGATCACCGGGGCAGGGTGGGAATATTACTGCTTCCCCGGCCACCGGCTGCCGAGGCGGGAAGACCTGGACGCGGTGGTGAAGAACCGCCCGGCCTTCCTGCGCGCCTACGACGGCCATACCGGCTGGGCCAACACCAAGGCCCTTGAGGTCGCTGGCCTCAGGCGGGATGCAAAATTCGATGGTTTCGGGGAGATAGTGCTCGATCCGAAGACGGGCGAGCCCTCCGGCGCCCTAAAGGAAGGCGCACAAAGCCTGGTGCGCTCGAAAATTCCCAGGCCTTCGCGGGAAAAGCAATGGCAGGCCCTACTGGAGGCGATGCAACTGGCCGCCTCGCTTGGCATCACCAGTATCCAGAACGCCAGCGGCGATCCCGGAGAGCTGGGCCTCTACGAAGAGCTCGCAAAGACCGGCCATCTCACCCTCCGGACTTCGGTGGCCATGTTGGCCGTTCCGCAGACAAAGCCTGACGACATCCGGCTCTTTCGCTCACTAAAGGAAAAGCACCGGGGCCCTTTGCTGCGCGCCGGCGCCGTGAAGTTCATGCTCGATGGCGTCATCGAATCCCACACCGCCGCCATGCTCGAGCCGTATTCCGACGAGCCGTCCACCTCCGGCGCACCGGCCTGGCGGCCCGGCGCCTTCAACGACATGGTGGCCCGCGCGGACGCCGCCGGCCTCCAGGTCTACTGCCACGCCATCGGGGACCGCGCTGTACGCCTGGCGCTCGACGCTTTCGAGCGCGCTCTTCGCCTGAACGGACCGCATGATGCCCGCTTCCGCATCGAGCACATCGAGACCGTCGGTCCGGCCGACCTGCCCCGCTTCGCGCAACTGGGCGTGATGGCTTCCATGGAGCCGATTCACGCCTATCCGGACTCGGTGGAAGTCTGGAGCCGGGCCGTGGGGCCCCAGCGCTTGCCTTACGCCTTCGCCTGGCGCTCGCTCGAGCAGGCCGGTGCGCGACTGGTTTTCTCCAGCGACTGGCCGGCCTCCCTCAGCGTGGATCCTATCCGCGGGATTCACAATGCGGTCAACCGCCGGACGACCGCTGGCGATCCGCCGGGTGGATGGGTCCCCGAACAGCGCGTGAGCCTGGAAACCGCTCTGCGCGCCTATACCACTCAGGGCGCGTACGCCTCGTTCGAGGAGGATCGCAAGGGGACTCTCGAGGAAGGCAAGCTGGCCGACCTGGTCGTCTTGACGCAGGATCTTTTTCACATCGATCCGTTGGACATCCACCAGACCAAAGCGGCGCTCACGATTATGGATGGCCGCGTGGTCTACCGCCGCTCTGATCTGCGACAAGATACCTGCTTGCCGGCCGAGAAGCCGGAGGCGGGACATACTAAAGGAGCCTGAACCGTCATGAAATCCACCCTTTCGCTGTGCTTTCTTTTGCTGCTGCTTTTCTCCGTGGCCGCCGGTGCGCCAGACACGCTGGCTTCCCGAATCGCCCACACGGATCCCTCCCGGTTCGCAAAAGCTCCGGGGGCGCACGGTGGGGCCGGCGAGCTGGACTACACCGGGCTGTTCGCCGCCCGGACGCCCGAGACGAACCTCCTGTTTCTGGCCATTCGCACGGCATATACAATCACACCAACAAGCCCACGCAGTGGATGAACATCGCCGTGGGCCCCGTGCGCGGCCGCTACGATGCCCAAGACCTGGGCGACGACCGCGTAGGGGTCGTCGTCGACCCCAAGCCCGTGTTCCCCTACATGCGCCTGGACCCGAAGCTGCTTCAGCCCGTCACCGCCCTGCACGGCGGCCGCGGGACAGCGCGCTACCGGCGTGCCCTGGGCCCGGAGGTCTTCCGCACTAACTGGGGCTATGTGGATCACCTCATCCTTCCGCCCGGCGCTTCCGTGGGCCTGCACCGTCACGATTCTATGGAGGAGTTTTATTACGTGATGAACGGTCGCGCCCGGGTGAGGGTGGAAAAGGAGTCAGCCGAAATTGTCCCCGGCGACGCCATTCCCATCCGCCTGCGCGAAGCCCACGGGTTTTCGAACGACTCCGCGCAGGATCTAGAGCTGCTGATCGTAGGGATCACGCTGGAAAAGGGGAAATTCGACTCGACCGATTTGGGCGATACTCTGACTCCCGGAAAGTAACCCGTGGGTCACGCCCGCTCTTGGAGCGATTTCGTCTACGGGGCCGTCAAGGCTGCCGTTTGAAGCTGGCCGTTGTTAAACCCTCCGCTCGTCCACACCGGGTGTGCATAACGGACGCTGGACACAGGCGCCGCTGCGATCCCTGCGTAGTCCCCGATGAAACTGGCGCTCCCCGCATTCACCAGGCCAGAAGTGACCCGTGCGTTGGGTGCAAAGCTTGCGCCACCATTCCCAGAGTAGGTGGCGTAGATGTCGTATTGAGAAGTAGCTGAACTATTCCGGGTGTCGAACCAGCTCGCGTGGATGTACCCTTGGCTGTCTACAGTGACCGAGGGCATGAACTGCTGGCCGGTGGAAGCATTGTTGATAATCACGGGAGAGCAAGCGGCAGTGCCAGCCGTCGCACAGAACTCAATCTCTGCCCCGTTCCCCTTCTGCTGATCAGCGTACACGTCATAAATGGCGCCCGAGGTTCCGATCGCGAGCGACGGGAAGCTGTTCTTTCGGTAGGTCGAGTTGAAATTAACCTCTTTGAACAAGGGCGTAATCGCAACGGATGAGCTGAAA
>JACQDG010000136.1 GCA_016201185.1 Acidobacteriota bacterium
CGCACGTTCTCCGCCGTGGAAGAGCTGCCCATCAGCCCGATCCGGAAGATCTTCCCCGCCAGCGGCCCAAAGCCGCCGGAAATCTCGGTGTTGAATTTTTCGAGCAGTGATTTCCGCACCCTCGCATCGTCCACGGCGGCTGGCGCCCGCACTGTATTCAGGGACCACAGGCGGTCCTCGGCGCGCACCAGCATTTCCAGCCCCATGGCCTCCACGCCGGCGACAAAGGCGAGATGGTGGCGCCGGTGCCGGGCGAAGCGGGCCTCGATCGTCTCCTCCTCGATCAGCCGCAGCGCCTCGCGCAGAGCGTAGTACATGCTGATGGGGACGGTGTGGTGGTAGCGGTGCGGCTCGAACCAGTAGGCCTCGAGCAATTGCAAGTCCAGGTACCAGGCCGGGGGTTTGCGGGAGCGCGCGTGAAGAACCGCGACAGCCCGGTCCGATAATGCAAGCGGCGAAAGGCCCGGCGGCGCCCCGAGCCCTTTTTGCGTGCAGCTATAGCAGATGTCGATCCCGACGGCATCGAATTCTACAGGCATGGCGCCGAGGGCTGTCACCGCGTCCACCAGCAGCAGCGCCCCTCGCTCGTGGGCCGCCTGGGCCAGCTCGGCTACCGGGTTGCGCACGCCGGTAGACGTCTCCGCCATCACGATGGCCACCATCTTCGGCTTCAGGCCGTCGAGCGCCTGGCGTAGCCGGTCCGGGGCAAAGGCCTCGCCCCATGGCGCGTCGAAGCGGCGCAGCTTGCCGCCCCACCGCTCCACCATGTCGCAGATCCGCTCGCCGAAGTACCCGTTGACGAACACTGCTACTTCGTCACCCGGCCCGACGAAATTGCTGACGGCCGCCTCCATCCCCGATGTCCCCGTGCCGGAAAGGGCCATTACGAACTTCGAGCCCGTGCCGAAGGCGTACCGCAGCATTCGCTGCAGGTCCGCCATCACCGCGAAGCAGGCCGGGTCCAGATGCCCCACCACCGGCGCGGCCATAGCTTGGTAGACGCGGTAGTCCACCATGCTCGGCCCCGGCCCCAGCAGCAACCGCGCGGGCGGATGAAAGACGCAGGTTTTCTCGCTCATGATTCCCCTATTGTACCGGCGCCGCCACCACCGGCTTGATGACCGCAACGCCGATCTGCGCAAATTCCTCAGCCAGCCGCTGGTACATGGCCTCGTCCGCATAAGTCCCAACGATCGCCCCGCCGGAGCCGGCAAAGTTCGATGTGGCGCCCAGGCGGCGGGAAACCCGGATCATCTCCAGGTTCCCGTCGCTGATCTGGTAAACCTTGGCCCGCAGATCAAAGTTGGCGTTGATCAGCCCGCCAAGCTTGCGGTAGTCGCGCCCAAGCAACGCCTGGCGGGCCTGGCAGGCGTAGTCGGCCCACTGTTTCATGGCGTCCACCACTTCTGGATCGCCCGCCCGCCACCGCTCCCGCACATTGCCGTGAAACACCTCGGTTCCCTCACTTAGCGACGTGCGGTAGGCTACGTAGACCTTCGGCAGCAAGGCCGGATCCAGCGGTTCGTAGTTCCCGTAGCCCTGCCGCTCCATGACGTCGCGGGAGAAGTCCATGTACACCAGCCCCTCATAGACCTGGATCACCCGGTCCTGAAGGCCCGCCGGCACGCCCAGTTCCCGCGTCTCGGTTTCCAAAACCAGGTTGGCCTGGATCGGCAGCGGGATCTCGACGTGGAAATACTGCATCAGGGCGCGCAGCGCCGCCGTAATGATGGCGCTCGAGCCGCCCAGGCCCAGCCGCTGCGGAATACTCGATTCGTACTCGATGGTGAAGTTGCGGTCCGCGAGCTCGATGCCTTTTTCCAGGCAGTAGTCGCTGAACCGCATCAAAAGGGCCTGGAGGATCCGGATGCCGCCGTAGTAGCCCCGCCAGCGCGTGATGCGGCGCAGCTCTTCCAGGTTTTCAAAAATCGGCGTGTCCGCCTTGGAGAGCTTGAATTCCAGCCGCGCGCTCGGGTAAAGAAGGACCCGGGTCCGGAAATTGCGAACGATGAAGGAAATAGTCTTGCCGTAATACCCGTCGCTCGGGTTGCCCACGAACCCGGCGCGGGCGTAAGCGCGGGTCTCGATCATTGCTCGGCCTCGACCGGAGGGGAACCCTACGGGTGCGTGACGGCCACTTCGCCGGCAGCCGTGGCCGCTCCGTACTCCTTGGGCATGGCGATCCACGCCACCAAGTAGGCCACGAATCCCGGTATCACCGTGCAAATGGCCAGCACCAGCCAGATCACCCGCACCAGCGTCACGTCAGCATCCAGGTAATGCGCCACCCCCGCGCAAACCCCTGCCACCTTCTTTTCCGACATCAGACGGACCAAACGGCGGCGCGGCCGCTGTCCGGACGGGGGCGGCGAGGAGGATGCGGCAGCGACGCCGCTTGGTTTCCCGCAACGGGAGCAGAAAGCGTCTTCCTCCCCCAGGTTCAAACCGCAATTGGTGCAGAACATACTCTAAGGCTATCGCACGCCCCGCGGCGGTGCAAGAGCGTCATAGCGCCTACAGCGGCAGGCCGGCCGCCGTCCCCAATCCGTTTCCAAGCAATATTCCACTACCTTGCCGAAATAACTCCGGATGGGGGGAAACGGCAGACCGCTCCCTTCCAGGCCCGCCACGGCGTGCCGGTTCTCGAAGGCTTGGAAGATCGCCAGGTGAGGCAGAAAGTATCCCAGCACCCGCAGCAGTTCGTTCAGCAGCCGGTCGCCGGCCAAGCGGCTCTGTTCTATATATTTCTCATAGGCTTGAAGGCTCACCAGCTCGGGCACCCGGATTGGAGCGAGGCTTCGCCCCGCCGGATGGTTCTCGAAGACCTCCACCGTCAGCCCGATCATCTCGCGGAGGGTCAGGCTGGCCTCTGGCCCGGCGCAAATCTGGTAGACCTGGCCGGGAACAAGACAATGCTCGAACAAATGGCCCAGGGCCGCCACTGCCCAGTCGGAGGCAATCAGGTCGATCGGAGCATCTGGATCGCCCGGGGCCACCGCCAGCACATTGAAAGGAAGAACCCGCAACAGTTGATGGACATGGTTGAACTGGTGGACCCGGCCGGTGGCGGAATCCCCGATTAACGAGCTCAAGCGGAAAATGGAGACGGGAATCTCACCCATGGCCCGCACCGCCAGTTCTTCCGCTTCGTATTTTGATTGTTGATAGGTATTACAAAAACCATTGTGCCGCCGGAAGGGGGCCTCGGCAAACCGGCCGCCAGCCCGGCCGACTACGTACACCGTGCTTACGTGGGCGAATTTCTTGAGGC
>JACQDG010000152.1 GCA_016201185.1 Acidobacteriota bacterium
CGGCGCCCTGGCGGAGTTCGGCATCGAAGCGGGCCGGGCCGCGGGCATGACGGGCGTGTGGGTGAACGGCGCGAAGATCGCCGCCATCGGCGTCCACATCAGCCGCTGGGTGACGACCCACGGTTTTGCTCTCAATGTGTCCACGGACTTAGCCTACTTTGAATACATTATCCCGTGCGGCCTGGCCGGCCGGCCGGTCACCTCGATGAAGAAGATCCTCAGCGTCGCGCCCGATCGAAGCGAGGTGATCGCCGCCGTGGTGCGGTCGTTCGGGAAAACGTTTGCGCGGAGGATGATGCCAAGCGAGGTCTTATGCCCGACGTAATTATGCCCCAGATGGGCGAGAGCATCGTGGAAGGGACCATCACCAAGTGGTTCAAACGGATCGGCGAACGCGTGGAGCGCGACGAGCCGCTGTTCGAGATCTCGACTGACAAAGTGGACACGGAGATTCCCGCACCGGCAGGCGGTGTGCTCGCGGAAATCCTGGTGGGCGAAGGAAACACGGTGCCGGTGAACACCGTGGTGGCGAAGATCGACGAGGGCGGCCGCGCGGAGGCCGCTGCTTCCGCCGTCGCCGCGCCTGCTCCCCACCCGGCAGCACCCCCTCCACCCGCCGCGGCGCCTCCCCGGCCGGCTCCTGCCCCATCGGCGCCAGCGCCTCCGGTAGAGGCTGGCGAGGAAGTTCCCACTTCACCCCTGGTGCGCCGCCTGGCCAAGGAGCACAACCTCGACCTGCGGCTGATCAAGGGCGCCGGCATGGGTGGCCGCGTGACCAAGCAGGACGTGGAGGCCTATCTCGCCCAGCAAAAGGCCGCCCCGGCGGCGCCTGTTCTTGCAGCTCCAGGTATGGCTCTGCCCGCCTCAGCGTTTCCTCCCGCCCCTTCGGCCTTATTCGGGCGCTACACCACCGAGAAGCTGAGCGTGATGCGCCAGCGGATCGGCGAACACATGGTGCTGACCAAACACGTGTCCCCGCACGTCCACACCGTCCAGCAGGTGGACTGCACGACGATCGCCCGGCTCCGCGAGAAAGTGAAAGCCCAGTTTGAGCAACAGAACGGCGTGCGGCTGACGTTCCTGCCGTTTTTCATCCGGGCGGCCTGCGCCGCGCTCAAAGCTTTTCCTATTGTCAATGCCTCGCTCGACGGCACGAACATCGTCTATCACCAGGACATCAACATCGGCATCGCTGTAGCCATCGACGGGGGCCTGATCGTGCCGGTGATCAAGACTGCCGAAGAGAAGAACTTCCTGGGCTTGCAGCGGGCGGTCCAGGACCTGGCCCATCGTGCTCGCCACAAGCAACTCAAACCCGACGAAGTGCAGGGCGGGACGTTCTCGATCTCCAACTACGGCAGCTTCGGCGGCTTGATAGGCACTCCGGTGAAAGGCTCCGGTGGCCATCGACGATGCCATTGCTATCCGTTCCATTGCCTACCTGACCCTCAGCTTCGACCACCGGATCCTGGACGGCGCCATCGCCGACCAGTTCTTGGGGCACCTCAAGCGGGTGATTGAGGATTGGGGGGAGGAGATACTATAGGCGGCCGCTACCGGACCCATCCCCGAAAAAGGGCTTGATCTCCAACCGTAGCCGTGTATAATAATGGGAAGTTAGTTCTAGTACTATTATGTCAACTTTACTATGGGTGGTACTGCCGGTCTTTATCGCCATCGGCTCAGCCCTGATGGCGGTTTACATCATGCAGCAGCGCATGGAGGTCCAACTGGCCCGTGAACGCCAGACGCTCAGCGAGGCCCGGGCCACGATCGAGGCCCAAAGGTCCACACTGGATGAGCTGCACCAGCTCCGCGAGGAAGCCGTGCGCCGCAAGGCCCTGGACGAGTTTCTGGCCGACCTGCGCACCGAGGAGCGGCACTTCATCCGCGAGCAGAAGCTGCTGTTCGCCAACCGGAAATCGCTGGTGCTGCAGGAGCGCATCTACTTCCGCCATATACCCCTGTGCAACTGGGTGGAGCACGAGGTCCCCATCGAGGATGGCGCCGACGTGCACTCCCTGATCGAGACCATGTCCGCTTTTGCCCCGGACCTGCTCGGCGCTCCAAAGAAAAGCTCAGCCAACAGGCTTTTACGATAAGCCGCCCTCATCTTCAGCCCGGTATAATGAAAGCATCAGGCCTAGAGGTGCCGAAGCATGTTTTTCGATCCAACCTATCTGCTCTTCATCCTGCCGGGCTTCTTGCTCTCCTTATGGGCGAGCTTCCGGGTGAAAATGGCGTTCAAGAAATACTCACAGGTGCCTTCGGCGCGGGGGTTGACCGGCGCGGAGGCGGCCCGGGAAATGCTGTCTATGGCGGGCATACATGGTGTGCAAATCGAGGAGGCCCACGGCTTGCTCTCCGATCATTACAACCCGCTGAACAAGACCCTGAATCTGTCGGAAAACGTGTACAACTCCAGGTCGATCGCCGCGATCGGCGTGGCCTGCCACGAAGCCGGGCACGCCGTCCAGCACGCCCGTCATTACCAGCCCCTGTGGCTGCGCTCCTTGCTCGTCCCCACCGCCAACATCGGCTCCTCTATTGGCTACATTGCCATGGTGCTGGGGCTGATGCTCTCTTCCACCAACCTGGTGCTGGTGGGCGCGGTGCTGTTCTCGGCCGTGCTGCTGTTCCAGGTCGTGACCCTGCCGGTGGAGTTCAATGCCTCCTCGCGGGCCAAGCAACTGGTGGTGGAATACGGCATCATTTCTCCTAACGAGCGAGAAGGCGTGGACCGCGTATTGAACGCGGCGGCTAGGGCATGAAGTTTTTTCGAGGCGCGAGGGTATGGTGTGTATCGGTGTGCCTGTGGATGGCGTTTCCCCTTACCCTGTGGCTCGCGCCTTGTTTCGGACAGGGTCCCCCGGCTGAGAAGCCGCCGGAAAACAAGACCGAAGCGCCATCCCCCGCGCCGGAGCCAGTTTCTCCCTCTGAGAACGCTCCCCTAACCTCCGCTCAGCCTATAGGGCCGACCGAAGGAAGCGCCGGCCACGCCGCCACCGAATCGGCCGCTGCGCAGCGCAACGAGAACGTCTATGTCACCCGGATTGACAACAACGCGCTGCGCGACGCCCTGATCCGTCTGGGCGCCACCATCACCTTGAACACGGAGCCCGGAGTGGCGGCCAACTATTACGCTACCGAATTCGGCCAACCTCCTGCCGAGTTCCCATTCTTAAAACCGCAGCCCTTTACGAACTGG
>JACQDG010000153.1 GCA_016201185.1 Acidobacteriota bacterium
AACCACTTGTGGCCGTTGATCACCCAGGAATCGCCGTCGAGCTCCGCCCGCGCCTGGAGAAGCGTGGGGTCCGAGCCCGCCACCTCCGGCTCCGTCATGGCGAAGCAGGAGCGGCACTCGGCCCTCACCAGCGGCTGCAAATACTTCTTGCGCTGCTCCGGATTAGCGGCAATGTGCAGCAGCTCCATGTTGCCGGCGTCGGGCGCGGCGCAATTGAACAGGCGCGGGCCATGCGGGCTGCGCCCAAGGATCTCGTTCATCACCGCCAGTCCCACCACGCCAATGCCCATGCCGCCCGCCTCCGCCGGCATATGCGGGGCCCACAGGCCAAGGGCTTTCACCTTTTCGCGCAAATCATGTTCCACCTCGGCCGGCAGACTTTCCGCGCCGGGATACCGCTGCTCGGCCGGGTAGACGTACTCGTCCATAAAGGCGATGGTCTGGCGACGAATTTCTTCCAGTTGAGGAGAGAGGCTGAAGTCGATCATGGCAGTAGAGTCTAGCGCACTTTTAAGGAGGCGGAAGCGGGGGGGCAAGTGAGCGGGATCAACCGCGCCGCAGCACAAAATCCACTTCGTAGACTGCGTAGGGAGCCTTCGCCATTCCCAACCGCTGGTAGGTCTGCTGGGCGCGGCTGTTTTCTTGCTCGACGTAGAGACGCAGGCCGCACACGTCGCCGGCGCTCTTGGCCCGCTCCGTGATGTAGGCGTACAGCTCCTTGAACACCCCGCGGCTGCGAAAATCGGGGTGCACGTAGACGCTCTGGATCCACCAGAACGTCCCGTTGCGCCAGTCGCTCCACTCAAAGGTGATCATCATCTGGCCCACCACACGGCCCTCGGTCTCCGCCACGGTGTAAAACCCCTTGGAGCGGTCCGCCAACACCGCCCGGACGCCGTCGAGCAGGCGCTTTGCATCGAGCTCGATATGCTCCGTTTCCCGGGCCATGGCGGCGTTAAAGGCAGCGATGGTTGGGGCGTCGGAGGGTGCGGCAGCGCGGATCGCGAGGCTCATAGACTTGCCGCCTTGCCGGAAAGGCGCGTCACGAACATTTGGAAGAACCGGGCCGCATCCACGTCCACCGCCACTTCTATGTTCGGCTGGACGGCCTCCGAGCGGACCTCGGATAGAGGCGAGCCGTCCGGCGGCGCCGAACCTCTGACCGGCCCGCTGCGGTAGGCCACCGTCTGACCGGCGGTCAATTCCCCGGCCGTCTCCACGTCAACGAAGTATGGGCGCAAAGTCACCAGCGTCGGGTCGAGGAAGGTGGCCACGGCCAGCGGATCGTGCATGGCCGGACCCGGACCCCAGCCGAGCCTTTGAGCGCGTTCGATCCCGTTGCGGGCGAGCCGCGCCGCTGCCCCGCTGACGGCATCCTGGCCGGCTTCGAGCGCCCGGGCGTGCTCGTCGCGCAGCACGGCCTTCCGCGTCACGTCGAGCCCTACCATCACCAGCGGGATGCCGGCGTGGAACACGATATGGGCTGCCTCCGGATCGACATAGATGTTGAATTCAGCGGCTGGCGTGACGTTGCCGCCGGAAAGCGAGCCGCCCATCAGGACGAGGCGTGGGATCATGCGGGCCAGCTCGGGGTCGGAGCGCAGGGCCAGGGCGATGTTGGTCAAGGGGCCCAGCGTGATGAGAGAAACCTGGCCGGGGCGTTGACGAACGATGCGCCGGATCAGCTCGGTGGCCGGCTCGGCAACCAGCTTGACCTTAGCCTCGGGAAAATCCAGGCCTCCCAGGCCGTTCTCGCCGTGGGCGTAGTAAGCGAGGACCAGCCGCCGGACGAGAGGCTTAATCGCGCCGAGGGCCACGGGGATGTCCGGCCGGCCGCCGATCTCGACCATCCGCAGTGCGTTGCCCAGGCCCACCGGCGCGGGGACGTTGCCGGCCACCACCGTCACCGCCCGGATGCGCAGCTCGGGCGACCGCAGGGCCAGCAGCAGGGCAAAAGCATCATCGACGCCCGGATCGGTATCAATGATGACATCCCGCGGCTCGGCGGCAGCCTGCGGCGGAACCATACCGGCCAGCCCGGCTCCTGAAGCCAGCAGGAACTGCCGGCGATTCAGATGGTGGTCCATATCGGCAGCAGGCATTATACAACCCGGACGCGGAGAGCAGATCTGGCCTAGAATGTAAGAAGGTTGGTTTGTCGGGGCGTAGCGCAGCCTGGTAGCGCACCTGCCTTGGGCGCAGGGGGTCGGAGGTTCAAATCCTCTCGCCCCGACCAACGTTTCACAATCTTTCGTCACTTCCAGGGCTACGGCTTAGCCTCTGGCGATCGCTCGAGGACGTTATCCGGTTCCCGTTGCCCCTGACACAGCCGCCACAGGCGACTCTTAGCCGCGTTTAATAGCCGCATTGGCCCATGGCGAAGGCTCGGACCCGGCAGCACCTTACTGTCTCGGGGGTATTGAGACGATGCAGTGCGACAGAAATTGGTTGCAGGCGAGCCGTGCGGGGTGTAAACTGTGGCGATCCGGGATGCCAAGACGGAAACTCCGATGAAAACAAACGAAGCAGGGCTTCTCGTTCTTACCCTTCACATACTCGCTCTGTCTGTAGCGTGGCCGGCCGATAAGGCCCAGCTTGCGGATCAAGCAAAAAAAATGTTCCAGAAAGGAGAATACGAAGAGGCTGCTACTATTTATCGCGAATGGGTAGCCGCCGAGCCGGGCTCCGGCGCGGCCCACGCAGGGTTCGCCCGCTCTCTGCTGTTCGCCGGCAGGCCCCGGGAAGCCACCCGCGCGCTGGCGGCCGCCCTCCAAGCCGCCCCCAATGCCGCCGCTGTCCAGGTCGCCGTCGGCGATGTCGCCTTCTATCAGGCCGCCTTTGGCCAGGCGGAAGCGGCTTACACAACCGCTATCCAGAAGGACCCGAAGCTCACTGCCGCTTGGCTGGGGTTGATTCGCATATCCCAATTGGCCTCCGCCCACCAGAGCGCGGAGCGCCTGCTCAACCAGGCGCTCGAGAACGATCCTGCCAATCGATCCTTGCTTTCCTACAAGGCAAGTCTGTACCCCAATGACTCCCGTCACCTGGCGGCGCTCGAGAAAATCCTGGCTAGTTACGAGCCAGATTCCGAGCAGGCCAAGGAACTCCAAGCCCACATCGAATGGGACAAAACCAAGGGGGTGGAGAAGCGGCGGATTCTCGTTTCGCTTTACCAGCCGGCCCAAATCCCCATCGAGCCGATTCGGGACAGGCCCCCGGTGCGAACCTTGATCGAGCAGCCGAGCGGCAGGATGACCCAGCTAGTTCGAGACAGCCCCATTGTGGCTTGGGGGGTGCGGGTGCGCGTTAACGAGAAAAGGCCTCTGATGCTGATCCTCGAAACAGGTGTTTCCGGGATCACCGTAAACAGCAAAGCCGCTGTAGGCTTCGACCTGGTTCGCGAGAGCCGCCAGGATCACAAACTCGGCGGCATCGGGGGCGGAACACAGATAACTACCCGTCGAGAGTTGGCCCGGATGGTCGAAATCGGCGGCGTGGTTTTCGAGAATTTTCCAATCGAGGTGCTGGAGGAAGGCGGGCTCCGGGCCGATGGGTTGATCGGCACCGATGTCTTCGCCCAGTTCTTGGTCACCGTGGACCTTGGCCGCCTGAAGCTTCGCCTCACGCCTTTCCCCGGCATGAAGACCGCCCCGGATCCTGACGAACTTGTGCAGCGCAGGCCGTCGGAGGCCGCCGCTGGTTTTATTTCGTTTTACCGGAAAGACTACCTGATTCTGCTGCCCACGATCGTAAACGACAAAGGACCATTTCTGTTTGTGATCAGTACCGGATCGCTCCCTACGGTCGTTACCCCCGAGGTCGTCGCGGAGCTCGGGGAGGTCAAGAACTACTACGGGCGAATCAACGCCACGCTCGAGTTTGCTGGGCTGCGCCAGAAGAAGGGGGCCATGCCTGAAATAGCCGTGGCCGGCGACATGGCTCGGCTGAGCGGTCCCGCCGGTCCCCGAATCGGCGGTAAGCTCGGCGCCGACACCCTGTTCCGCCTTCCCTTCACCATCGACTACCGGAACGGGCTTATCAAGTTCGGCAAGCACTAATAAAGAGCGGCAGTCGCAAAGAACCGCCAACCGGGGCTGGACCCCGGCCTTGGAGATCAGCGATGTCCGCTCGGGAGCCTCGGAGAGGCCGAATCGACAGGTGCTGCTGAAAGCCGCCCGGCGTCGGGACTGATCAGCCGCTCCGGCATTATTCCCATCGCCCATAGCCAGGATGCCCC
>JACQDG010000154.1 GCA_016201185.1 Acidobacteriota bacterium
AGCGCCATCAAGCAAGTCGCCTCGGCCCGCTTCGGTGTCACCGCGAATTACCTGGTGAATGCCGACGAATTGCAAATCAAAATGGCGCAGGGTGCCAAACCGGGCGAAGGCGGCCAATTGCCGGGTCACAAGGTGGATGAAGTCATCGCCCGCATCCGCCATTCAATTCCCGGCGTGGGCTTGATCTCGCCGCCGCCGCATCACGATATCTACTCCATCGAGGACCTGGCCCAGCTCATCTACGATCTGAAAAACGTCAATCCCCAGGCCCGCATCTCGGTGAAGCTGGTGGCTGAGGTGGGTGTGGGCACCGTCGCGGCCGGGGTCTCCAAGGCCCACGCCGACGTGGTCCTCATCTCCGGTCATGACGGCGGCACGGGCGCCTCACCTTTGAGCTCGATCAAGCACGCCGGCATCCCCTGGGAGATCGGCCTGGCCGAGACCCAGCAAGTACTGGTAATGAAGACCGACGGCCAGCTCAAGACCGGCCGCGACGTGGCTATTGCCGCACTGCTGGGCGCCGAGGAGTTCGGCTTCGCCAGCGCCCCGCTCGTCTCCATGGGCTGCATCATGATGCGCAAGTGCCACCTCAACACCTGCCCGGTGGGCGTCGCGACCCAGGACCCGGTGCTGCGCGCCAAGTTCGCCGGCCAGCCCGAGCACGTCATCAACTTCCTCTTCTTCGTGGCCGAGGAACTGCGCCAGATCATGGCGCGCCTGGGCTTCCGCACGGTCAACGAGATGGTAGGCCGCTCCGACATGCTGGAGGTCAATCAAGCCATCGAGCATTGGAAGGTCCGGGGCCTTGACTTCGCAGCCGTCTTCCGTCGCCCTCAGATTGCGGAGCGCGTGGCCCGTTACCATTGTCAGGCGCAGGACCACGGACTAGAAACGGCGCTCGATGGGAAGCTGCTGGAAGCCGCCCGGCCGGCCCTCGAGCGCGGTGAGCGGGTGGATATCGAAATGCCCATTCGCAATGTCCACCGCACGGTCGGCGCCATGCTTTCCGGCGAGATCGCCCGCCGCTGCGGCAGCCGGGGTCTTGGCGAAGACACCATTCGCTGCCGCTTCACCGGCTCGGCCGGGCAGAGCTTCGGCGCCTTTGCCGCCAGAGGCCTGACGCTGGAGCTCGAAGGCGACACCTGCGATTACATGGGCAAGGGGCTCTCCGGGGCGAAGATCATCGCCTACCCGCCCCGCGGCTCGACCTTCGCTCCGGAAGAAAACATCCTGGTGGGCAACGTGTGCCTTTACGGCGCGACCAGCGGGGAGGTCTATCTGCACGGCATGGCGGGAGAACGGTTCGCGGTGCGCAACTCCGGGGCCCATGCGGTGGTCGAAGGGGTGGGCGATCACGGCTGCGAATACATGACGAAAGGCGTGGTAGTGGTGCTCGGCTCGACCGGCCGCAACTTCGCCGCCGGCATGAGCGGGGGCATTGCCTTCGTCCTGGACGAGCAGAGCGACTTCAGGGAACGGCGCTGCAACCTACAGATGGTCGAGCTGGAGCCGGTGGCGGAGGAGGCCGACGTGGCCCTGCTACGAGGCCTGATCGAAAGGCACTACCAGTACACGGGGAGCTCCAGAGCCCGCCAGGTGCTGAGGAATTGGAGCACCGCGCTCGACCGGTTCGTAAAGGTGATGCCCATCGAATACCGGCGCGTGCTCGAGAAGCAGAAGGCTGCGACGACGGCAGGGCTCCCGGCCGATATTCTCCCCGCCTCCGCCCGGGAGAGACAGGCGCTGCATGGGTAAAATCACCGGATTCCTGGAGCACCCGCGGGTGGCGCCCCCCCGTCGTCCGGTCGAAGAGCGGGTCCGCGATTACTTCGAGGTCTATCAGCCGTTCTCCGAGACGATACTCGGCGAGCAGGCGGCCCGCTGCATGGATTGCGGCATCCCGTTCTGCCACACCGGATGCCCGCTGACCAACATCATTCCAGACTGGAACGACCTGGTCTACCGGGGCCGCTGGAAAGAGGCCCTGCAAATGCTGCACGCCACCAACAATTTCCCCGACTTCACGGGGCGCATCTGCCCGGCCCCTTGCGAAGCTGCCTGTGTGCTCGGCATCAACAATGACCCGGTCACCATCAAGCAGATTGAGAAGACCATCGCCGAGCGTGGCTTCGAGGAGGGCTGGATCGTTCCCGAGCTGCCGGCCTTCCGGACGGGTCGTCGCATCGCTATCGTCGGCTCCGGCCCAGCCGGACTGGCGGCGGCCCAACAGCTAAACCGGGCAGGCCACTGGGTCACGGTGTTTGAGAAGTCTGACCGCGTCGGCGGCCTGCTGGCTTACGGGATCCCCGATTTCAAGCTCGAAAAGCGAGTGCTGGAGCGCCGCATCGACCAGATGACCGCCGAGGGCGTTACGTTTCGGACTAGCTTCCACGCGGGGGTGGACATCCCCGCCGATCAGTTGCGCGCTGAGTTCGATGCCGTCCTGATCGCCATCGGGTCCAGCCGTCCTCGCGACCTGCCTGTGCCGGGTCGGGAGCTGAAGGGCATCCACTTCGCCATGGAGTTTCTGCCGCAGCAGAACCGCCGCGTCGCTGGTTTGCCGGTGGACGAGGCGAAAAGCATTACGGCGGCCGGGAAGCGGGTGGTCATCATCGGCGGCGGCGACACGGGCGCCGACTGCCTCGGCACTTCGCATCGTCAGGGCGCCAGGGAGGTTTACCAATTCGAGCTGCTGCCGCAACCGCCGCCTTCCCGCACGCCGAATATGCCCTGGCCGCAGTGGCCCATGATCCTCCGCACCGAAAGCTCTCACGAGGAGGGCGGCATTCGGCGCTGGAGCGCCAACACCAGGCGTTTCTCCGGCGACCAGCACGGCAAGGTGAAGAAGCTGCACACCGTTCAGGTGGAGTTCGGTCCGGACCGCCGCATGCGGGAGATCCCCGGCACGGAGTTCGAGATGGAAGCCGACCTCGTGCTGCTGGCCATGGGCTTCCTCGGCCCGGTTCAGGAAGGACTCATCAGCGACCTCGCGCTGCAGCTCGACGCGCGTGGCAATATCGCCACCGATCAGAACTACATGACGAGCGCCGCCGGCGTCTTCGCCGCCGGCGACGCACGCCGCGGCCAGTCGCTGGTCGTTTGGGCCCTGGCCGAAGGGCGCAAAGCGGCCCGCGCCATCGACCAGTTCCTCATGGGGAACAGTAGGCTGCCGGGGTAGGTTCGCCAACCACCAACGCACCCTCTTCCTTGCTTGGCCTCTCTTGCTCGCGTAAAATCACGAGGAAAGTTAGGAGCTTGGCTATGCCACTGGCTAAAGGACGGAAACGCAGATCAGCGAGAGCTAGCGCCGGGCTGACGTTCAACCATGCCATGTTGTACTCAAGAGACGTGGCGCAAGCCGTCTACTTTTACGTCGATCTCTTGGGCTTCCGGCTCATCGAGCAGGTCGGGCACGGGGGAATGCTCGTGTACGCTCGAATCCGATCGCCTCGCGGTTCCTCCACGCTGGCGTTGCATCTGCTCGAGCCGGGCAAGACTCTGCCGGTGGATGATGCTGTTCGCCTCTATTTCGAAGTAAGAAACGTGGGGGCGATGTGCAAGAAGCTGCAGGCGACCGGCGTCAAGCTCCTGGGTGAGCCCAAGGTGATGCCTTGGGGTTGGAAACACGCCTACCTGAAGGACCCTGATGGGCACGAACTGAGCTTGTATTGGGCAGGGCCTAAACGCTTTCGCAAGACGATGAGCGGATAGTGCCGGTACGCTTAGCCTCTTGGTTTCACCTCTGCCTTCCTGTTCGTACCAACTTGAATTGTAGCCTCCATGCTATTTGTGTCGCGGCGGGGTTCGCGCACAATCTCTCTTGGAAAGGGAAGCGGCAGCGCCCTTGGCCCAACCCTCTGTCGCCAGTCCGGGAGAGTCATGAAGAACTTATCCAGAGTGCTCAGGCCCGCCACGGCTTTCTGGCTGTTGTCGGCTTTATTGGCCCCAGTAGCACAGGGCGAACCACCGGATGGCGCGGTCCGAGGTTCATCTATCTCAGCGGTCGCCTCGCGCCCCGCGCGCGGGAAATGGAAGAAACGGTGGATCGGCAGTTGGCTGGCGGTGGCAGCCGTAAGCGCGCTTGACATTCACTCTTCCCAAGGCCATGGAGAAGCCAATCCTTTGTTTCGCACCAGCTCAGGGCAATTTGCCGGCGGCAAAGCAACACTCATAAAATCAGCCATTGGCGGGGGACTCTTTGTCTCACAACTCTTGATAATCCGGGCGCGACCGGGAAATGACTGTTACAAGCCTTTCACCGTAGTCAACACCGTCACGGCCGCCGCCCTGGGAGGGGTTGTGGTGCGCAATTATTCTCTGCCTGCCCCGGCGCGCCGCGCGCCACAATCCGGGGCGCCCCAAAACTGAAACCCTCGCGATCGAGGGCGGGATTTGGCAGCCGCTCTTCGTGGTTTTGGTGCGCCGCCACACTCAGCACCCCAGAAGTGACGGCCACGCCCAAGGCGATGGCAGGGATCTGCATCGGGAAGTCCACCAGGCTGTGAAGAAGAACGGCGGCCACTCCGATGCCCCAGAAGGAACAGCGCGGGTCCGCACATCGCCGCTCGCCACCCGTGAAAGATTTCCGCACCGCCGTCTCCGGATCACCATCGGCAGTCTCCCGGACGGCCTTCATAGCGGGCCAGGCCGACGCACCGGGCCGGGCCACTAGAGCGGGCGGATGTCGAGGCCGTCGTAAAGCTTCCTCGCGCCTCAGCCGAAGAAAAGAAGAGGTGAGATTAAGTCACCAACGTTATGAGGAAAGCGCTTTGTATAGGATTTATGCTCCTGGCTCTGTTGGCGCCCGTCGCCTGGTCTCAACTTCATCCCGAGCCGGCGCCTGCGACCGTCGCTCTGCCGATACAAACCATCGGGCCTAATGACCTGATAGCGGTATCGGTCTGTGGCTCTCCCGACCTGGGGCGTGCGCGCTA
>JACQDG010000155.1 GCA_016201185.1 Acidobacteriota bacterium
TCTTTCGCGGCCCCGACGGCGCCAGCCAGGCACGCTATTTCATCAACCTGGCCAGCTTCGGCATGGGGGGCGAGGTCGCCTCAAGGGCCAACAATTTCCTGAATCCACTGGGAGGGAGGATCTCCTTTCTCTACGCCACGGCGGTCTCTTTCCTTCGGTACCAGCGCAAAGAGATTCAGCTGAGGCTGGATGGCGCCGATGAGCCGCTGCGCTTCTCCATTTACAACGTGGCTGTCGGCAACGGGCGTTTTCACGGGGCTGGGATGCAGGCCTGTCCCACGGCCGTCCTCAACGACGGCATCCTGGAAGTCACCGTCATCGAATACCTGCGGATGCTGGAGGCGATCATCGATTTTCCGGTCCTGTATTCCGACAACGTCTACCGCCATCCGAAGGTGAAGCATTTCCGCGCCCGGAGTGTCGTGGCCCAGGCCAGCGACCCGGTTCAGATTGAGATTGACGGCGAACCGCTCGGCACCCTTCCGCTCGAGATCACTGTTCTTATCCGGCGCATCCCAGTGCTGGTGCCGCCCTCCAGCCCGCTGTTATCCTGATGTATTCGGAGCCAACGCTCGGAGGGGATCCCGTCATGTTTCTGAAGATCCTGGCGCACCCTGTTTTCACCAGCCTGAATTTCCACATGCCGATGGTTGTGGATCTCTCACACCCTCTGGTCATGCTCGAGGGCGAGAACGGCTGCGGAAAATCGACCTTGCTGCACTCGATTTACTATGCCCTTCGCGGTGAGCAGGTCGACGGCTACGTGTATAAGCTGGATCGCGGCAAAGTCGAGATCAACAAAGTCTTTCTGTTCGACGCCGAGCAGCACAACCCTCGCACGCAGCTCGAGTATTTCGAAAACCAGCCGCAAATGAAAGAGTTTCTTCAGATGGCCAGCCACGGGCAGGTCATGCTTTCCATGTTCCGCGAGACCTTTCCCAGTTTCCCCGACGGCACGGTTTTGCTGCTCGACGAGCCGGAGATGGCGCTGTCATCTTCCAACCAGAAGCGGATTCTCAAGATGCTGATGGAACTGGTGGACCAGAAAAACTTCCGGATCGTCGCCGCCACCCACTCCCCCATCCTGATCGGGGCCAAGGAGAACTACGTCATCAACCTGGATCGCCACATCAACCGCAACGTCGTCTCGACCGATCTGGGCGTGGAAGGGCAGAGCACGATCCAGTAGCGCGCCATTCTAATGGGATCGGCGCTTCCAGGCTATCCCGGTGGCGTCGGCAGCGCGGATAGCGTCGGCCACCATTTCCGGGCGGACCTCGAAAGGCTCGTTGTGGATGGTCTCGCCTTTGGCCGTGGTGCGGGCGGCGATCTCGGCCAGCATCTCCGGGGTCATGTCGCGGAGGCCGATATCGTCCAATGTGATGGGCAGGCCGACTTCGGTCGAGAAGCTCAGCACTTCGTCCAGCACGGGGCGGGGCTTGCCTTCCAGAATGAGCTGCACCAGTACGCCGA
Source organism: Acidobacteriota bacterium (assembly GCA_016201185.1). Lineage (GTDB taxonomy): Bacteria > Acidobacteriota > Terriglobia > Bryobacterales > JACQDG01 > JACQDG01. The sequence goes on from JACQDG010000155.1 coordinate 1,474, forward strand.
AGGCGACTTTCTCCCCGTGGAAAAAAGCACGCGTGGCGGAGGCCGTGGTCAGGCCGTTGTGGACGGCATGGGCGGCGGCCAGCCCGGAAGATTCAAAGCCCAGGCCGGAAAGCAGGGTGTTGGCCTCCACCAGGCGTTCCAGGGCCGGCGTCACGACCTGCATCTCAACGGCCCGCCGGGCATCCGCGCCGTCGTTGAGCAGCGTGCGGTAGCAGAGCTCGGCCAAAGTCAGAGCGCTCTGGGTTGAAGCGCCGCCGCGCATGTTCTTGACGTTCCCTTCGACGCAGGTGCGGGCCTCGAACAGGGTCGCCAGGGCGTCGCCCATTCCGGCAACCAGCAGCCGTGGCGGGCTCTGCGCGATGACATGGGTATCAACAAGAACCAAGTCGGGGTTCTTGCCGTAGATGCGGTACTCCTGAAACGTCCCGCTGTCAGTGTAGATCACCGAGAGGGCGCTGCACGGGGCGTCGCTCGAGGCCACCGTGGGACAATTCACCACGGGCAGATTCAGGCCGGCCGCCGCCGCCCGGGCCGTATCGAGCACTTTGCCGCCGCCCGCCCCGAGGATGACCCGGGCGCTCTCCTGCCGCGCCGCTGCCTTGACGCGCTCGATCTCCGCCACCGAGCACTCCCCGCCGAAGCGATGCACGGCGTAGGAAATGCCCGCTTGACCCAGGCTGCGGCGCCAGGTGTCGGAAAGCAGCGCCACGGCGCTCTTGCCCGCCACGATCAGCGCCGGGCCTTTCAGGTCCAGCGTCGCCATTTCCTGCCCCAGGGAGAGCGTGGCGTTCTTCCCCTGGGTGTAGCGGGTGGGAGAACAAAAGACGGATAACATGCGATCCTGCCTTTCGGACAGGATCGCATATCCTGGCCCCGCCCGTGAGCGTCGCGTCAACGGGCCGAGGGATCCGCTTGATGGATGCCGAAAATGTTCCCGTCGGGATCGGTGCAATAAGCCAGCCAGCCGACGCCGGGGATGGCCATCTTCGGCAGCACGGTCTTGCCGCCCTTCGCTTCGATGGTGGCCACGTACTGGTCCACGGAAGGCACGTCGATAGAGTTGACCGTAGTGGCTCCGGGACGTCGGCGCAGCAGGCCGCCGTTGATGCCGGGTTGCTCGGCGGGACCGGTGGTGACCAGCCAGTATTCCTCGGGGCCGTCCCATTGCTGGAACTTCCAGCCGAAGACATCGCTGTAGAACTTGACGGCCCGTTCGGGATTATCGACGGGGATTTCGAAATGATTGAGGCTTATTCATGAGCCCTCCTGCGGGCCGCTTTCTGCGCCCGCACCCTTCTATTACACGAAACGTCGAATCTCTTTAACGCCGGGCGAACAAAATTAGCAGGGTACGCATCACCAGGTAGGCCAGCACCAGGATCACCGCCGTCTTGTTTCGGGCAACGATTCGGGCCCCCCTCTCCAGGATTCCCTCCTGATAGGCCGAAAGAGCCTGGCCGTTGAGGAACCGGGCGACATCGGCGCTGAGTGCTTCCGCGCTCTGGTACCTCCCGCTCCCCTCCTTCGCCATGGCTTTCAGGCAGACGGCCCGCAGCGGCCGGGGGATCGGAGGGCCGTCGTTAGCGGATTGCTTACCGGCCGACAGGAACTGCAGAATCGCTCCCAAGGCGTACACGTCGGAACGAGCGTCGATCTGGTCAATCTCGCCGCGAGCTTGCTCGGGCGCCATGTAGGAAGGCGTCCCCAGCACCGCCCCGTGCGCCGTGCCGGGCCGGCTGGAGCCGGGCGCGGATGCTCTGGCCGCCAACTCGGACTCCCGCAGGACCTTGGCGACGCCCCAGTCCATTACCAGAACTTCGCCGAATGGCCCGACCATAACGTTCTCCGGCTTGAGGTCGCGGTGGATGACTCCTTGGGCATGGGCGAAGGCCACGGCCTCGCAGATTTTTTGAAAAACCCGCAGATGATCGGCCGGCGAACTTGAATTCCTAGCGTACTCATCCAGGCGGCTGCCCCGCACCAGCTTCATGGCGTAGAAAACCCGGCCGTCGGCGAGGACGCCGACGTCGTGCACCGGCACGATGCCCGGGTGCTCCAGCCTGGCGATGATCTGCGCTTCCCGTTCGAGACGCTGTGCCGCCTCCCCGGTGGAATCCGAAGTGTGCAGGATTTTCAGGGCCACCCGGCGGTTCAGCGCCGTATCCTCAGCCAGGTAGACAGTACCCATGCCGCCCCGGCCCAGCTCTTCGATAAGCCGGTACTTTGTGCCGGTCAGGTCGGGCCGGTCGACGACCTTGCGAAGATGCTCGACAGCGCTGTCGGAGAGAGGCCTCATCGCGCCTTCAGCCCCAGCAACAGGCGCGCCTCACTTCGGAACTCCTCGTCGCTCGTGGTGACTTCCCGCAGCTCCTCGATCACGATCCGCCGAAATTCCCGGCGCGCAAAGGCCAGGTAATTTGTAACCGCAGTGGCCGAGAGGCCGAGTTCGGCGGCGAGTTGCTCGTAAGTTGGTTTCCCCTCCGGCTCGCCGTCCTCGAGGTCGTAGCGCTCAAACAGACGGAAGTGAATCTGCTTTCCGCGGGCCTCACATTCCTCCTGCAGCTTCTCTACGGCCAGGCTGAACAGGTTTCGAATCCATTCCTTGTGGAAATAATCGTCCAGAGATTCCCGGGCGGGAACTTCCAGGCGCCCGATTTCGCCCTCCGCGCCTTCAAAGTCCAGCGAAAGCAACACCGTGTCCCCGCCGCGCTTGATCCGCCGCGTCGCCTTCTGCTCGTTCGCGACGAAGGCGCCGGCGCAAGTTCGCATGTAGGTCCGGAAGCTGCCTTTGGACGGATCGTAACCCCGGAAGAAGTCCTTTTCGAAGGCCCGAGCGAAGAAGCCCTGGGTCAGGTCTTTGGCGTCTTCGTTCGACTGGCCCCATTTGACGCGGATGTACTTATACACCGGCTTCCAGTAGGCCGCCACCAGGGTCTCAAACGCCAGGGTGCGCTCGGCGGCAACCGGGCTGCGCGCTGCCGCGATGGCTGACCACCGGGTGGCGGGAAACCGGGCCTGTGCGCCTCCGATGGCGGTATCCTGGTCCGGGCTGGAAGGCATGCTCAAGAGTATGCCACCTTCAAGCGCCGGGCCGCTTCATGCAGCCGCATGGGCGGTCCGCAAGCAC
>JACQDG010000164.1 GCA_016201185.1 Acidobacteriota bacterium
ACCTACCGGGATGTACGCTTCCAGGAAGAGTTGCAGTTTTCCGTCTATAATTTTGAAAAGGCAGACGTTAAAAGCCTGTGGGACGCTCTTAATCTGCACGAAGCCGAGTGCCGGCGCCTGCTCACTTCGGGCGGTCCGTTGCTGCCCGCCTACGACCAAGTCCTGAAGTGCTCTCATCTTTTTAATCTGCTCGATTCGCGCGGGGCAATCAGCGTGACGGAGCGGGTGGCGGTGATTGCCCGGGTGCGGGCGCTGGCGGTGGGCGTAGCCCAGGCCTGGGTGGAGAAGCCCGCATGAAGACCGCCGACTTCCTGCTCGAGATCGGTGTCGAGGAAGTCCCCGACTGGGCGATGGTGCTGCTGATCGATTTGCAGGCGCGGCTTCTGGACGTACTCGCCCAGGGGGTGCAGCTAGAGTGCGAGCGGCATGCCACGCCAAGGCGAATGGTGGTGGTAGTGCGGGGGGTCCACGAAAAAGAGGCCGACACGACGGAAACTGTCACCGGCCCGCCGGTTTCGGCCGGCCTAAACGCTGCTCAAGGCTTCGGCCGCAAGATGGGTGTGGAAGTTGAGAGGCTCAAGAAAACGCTCACGCCAAGAGGGGAGTACTACAGCTACACGCGCAAGGTGAAAGGCCGCCGCACCATCGAAGTCCTGAGCCAGTCCTTGCTTGGTACCATCCTTGGTATCTCGGGGCCGAAGGCGATGACCTGGACGGGCAAGTCAGGCCCGCGGTTCATCCGGCCGATCCGGTGGATCGTGGCGCTTTATGGCGGCAAAGTTGTGCCGTTTGAGCTTGCCGGGGTCAAGGCGGACAGGTTTACATACGGCCACCGAAGGCTGGCGGCCGAAAAGCGGATTCGCGTCAAGGACTTCGAGGGCTTACGGGAGGGCCTGCGCCGGAATTTTGTCCTGCTCGACGCCACCGAAAGGCACGAGCGAATCGTCCAGGGGATCGCACAACTGGGTGTACGCGCCCGGCTTGATGAGAGCCTCCTCGAAACGCTGGTCAACATCACCGAGTTTCCGACGCCGATTGTCGGGAGCTTCGACCCGGGATTTCTCGCACTGCCCGAAGAGGTCCTGGTCACCGTGATGCAGCATCACCAGAAATATTTCCCGGTGGAAGACGAGCATGGCAAGCTTGCGCCGCAGTTTGTCGCGGTGATGAACATCGACGCGGACCCGGACGGCATCGTGCGGCATGGCAACGAGCGAGTTCTGAAGGCGCGTTTCAGCGACGCCAAGTTCTTCTGGGAGACGGATCAGAAGCGTCCCTTGCGCGACCGCGTTGAAGACCTGAAGCATATCGTCTTTCACGCCAAGCTCGGCAGCTACTACGAGAAGTCTTGTCGCAACGTGTTGCTCGTGCAGGCGCTCGACGGCGACGCGGCGGCCCAGCGTGCGGCCGAACTCGCCAAGTGTGACCTGACCACCGAACTGGTAAAAGAATTTACGGAACTCCAGGGTGTCGTCGGCGGCCTCTATGCCCGCGCACAGGGCGAGCCGGAAGAGGTTGCGCTCGCGATCCACGACCAGTATCAGCCCGTGCCAAGCACGAAGACCGGCAAGATTGTCGCCCTCGCTGACCGCCTTGACACATTAAATAGCTTCGCTCAGTTGGGGCTGTTGCCTACCGGCTCGAAAGATCCGTTTGCGTTACGCCGTGCGGCCCTAGGGGTAGTCCGGATCTTGATTGAAGGCCGAGAGGCTTATTCCCTGTCGCAGCTGGCGCCTTCTCGCGAGTTACGCGAGTTCATCCTTGAGCGCCTGCGCTATTATCTCCGCGAAGTTTGCCGCTACAGCTATGACGAAGTAACTGCCGTTCTGGCCGCGGGCGCGGATGATGTGGTCGACGCGTACGCTCGGCTGGATGCCCTTTCCGAGGTTCGGCGAACGCCAAACTTCGAACCTCTGGCCACGAGCTTCAGGCGGATCAAGAACATTTTGCAGCAGGCTGGGCATCAAGCTACTGAGCCTGCTGATCCAGATGTGCTCGAGCCGGGGCCAGAACGCGAGCTGTACGAGGAATACCGGAGAGTTCAGTCCAAGGCGCGCGAGCTCGCGTACCCCGACGCCCTCAAGGCTATTGCCTCCCTGCGCCCACATGTCGACCTATTCTTTGACAAGGTGCTGGTAAACGACCCAAGACCCGACGTCCGGAAGAACCGGCTGAACTTTCTGGCGCAACTGCTGCGGGAGTTTTCCACCATCGCCGATTTTTCGGAAATTGTAATCTCAGGAGAACAACAGAAATGACCAAGCATGTATATGTCTTCGGCGGGGGCTCGGCCGACGGCGACGGAACAATGAAGGCCGTGTTGGGCGGCAAGGGCTCCGGGCTGGCGGAGATGAGCCGGGCCAACCTCCCCGTGCCGCCGGGGTTCACCATTTCTACCGACGTTTGCAATATCTACTTCCAGAGCGGCAACAAGGTGCCGCCGGAGATCGAGCAGGAAACTGCCCAGGCGCTCGCGCAACTGGAAAAGAAGATGGGGCAGAAGCTCGGCGATCCGAAAAACCCGCTGCTGGTGAGCGTGCGGTCCGGGGCGAAGTTCTCCATGCCCGGCATGATGGACACGATCCTCAACCTGGGCTTGAACGACCGGACCGTCGAGGCGCTGGCGGCGAAGAGTGGCAACCCCCGCTTTGCCTATGACTGCTACCGGCGGTTCATACAGATGTTCGGCAACGTGGTGCTGGAGATCGGAAAGAACGAGTTCCAGCACATCTTCGACGGCCGCAAGAAGAAGGTGAAGGCGAAGTTCGACACGGACCTGACGGCGGAGGATCTGAAGACCGTGATCGCCGACTACAAGAAGCTGGTCGAGAAGAAAGCCGGGCGCCAATTCCCGCAGGACGCGCGGGAGCAGCTCACCATGGCGCGCGACGCCGTCTTCGGCTCCTGGAACACCCCGCGCGCCATCCACTACCGCAGGATGAACAACATCCCGGATGACCTGGGGACGGCGGTGAACGTGCAGGCCATGGTGTTCGGCAACCTGGGCGAGACCTCGGCCACAGGCGTCGGTTTCACGCGCAACCCATCGACGGGGGCCAAGGAATTTTACGGCGAGTTCCTGCTCAACGCCCAGGGCGAAGACGTGGTGGCGGGCATCCGCACCCCGAAGCCAATCTCCGAGCTGAAGGAAGTCATGCCCCGGGTCTACGAGCAGCTCCGCGGCATCACCACCAACCTGGAAAAGCACTACCGCGACGTGCAGGACTTCGAGTTCACCATCCAGGACAAGAAGCTCTACATGCTGCAAACGCGCAACGGCAAGCGGACCGGCCCGGCGGCGGTACGGATCGCCGTGGAGATGGTGGAGGAGGGCTTGATCGACAAGCGCGAGGCGGTGCTGCGTGTGGATCCGATGCAACTGGACCAGCTTCTGCACCCCGTGCTCGACCCGGCGTCGCGCGGATCGCTCGAACTGTTGGCCCGCGGCCTGAACGCCTCGCCGGGAGCAGCGGTGGGCACGGTGGTGTTCACGGCCGACCAGGCCGTGGAGCGGGCGAAACAGGGGCCGGTCGTTCTGGTGCGCGCCGAGACCGTGCCGGATGACATTCACGGCATGGAGGTGGCGGCCGGCATTCTGACCTCGCGGGGCGGCATGACCAGCCACGCGGCCGTGGTAGCGCGCGGCATGGGAACGCCGTGTGTGGCCGGGGCGGGAGCGGTCGAGGTGGTAGAAGCGAAAAAGCAAATGCAGGTCAACCTCAACGGCAAGAGCGTCACCCTGAAGGAAGGAGAATGGATCTCGCTCGACGGCTCGACCGGCGAGGTTTTTGGCGGGCGGGCGAAGACGATCGACGCCGATCCGTCGAGCGGGTATCTCGCGAAGTTCATGGCGTGGGTGGACGAGTTTCGCACCATCGGAGTGCGGGCCAACGCCGACATCCCGCGGGACGCCAGGGTAGCCCGGCGCTTCGGCGCCGAAGGCATCGGCCTGTGCCGCACCGAGCACATGTTCTTCGCCGAGGACCGCATTCCCTACATGCAGGCCATGATCCTGGCCAGAACGGAAAAGGATCGGCGCAAGGCGCTGGCCAAGCTGCTGCCCATGCAGCGCAAGGATTTCGCCGGCCTGTTCGAGGTGATGGACGGCTACCCGGTCATCATCCGGACGCTGGATCCGCCGCTGCACGAGTTCCTGCCGAAACGCGAGGAGCTGATGGTGGAAATCGCGGTGATGAAGGCGCTGAAGAAGCCCCGCAAGAAGGTCGCCGAAAAGGAGGTTCTGTTGCGGCGCGTTGAGGAGCTGCACGAGTTCAACCCCATGCTGGGCCACCGCGGCTGCCGCTTGGGTATTACTTATCCTGAGATCACGGAGATGCAGGCGCGGGCCATCTTTGAGGCCGCGGTCGAGGTGGCGGCCAAAGGAGTGAAGGTGATCCCGGAGGTGATGATCCCGCTGGTGGGCAATGCCAGGGCGTGGGCGAGCTGATCAAGATGGCCGTTGAGAAAGGCCGGAAGACCCGTCCGAATCTGGAAGTGGGCATCTGCGGCGAGCACGGCGGCGAGCCGAGCTCGGTGGTCTTCTGCGTGCGCGCGGGACTGAACTACGTGAGCGCCTCGCCGTACCGGGTGCCGATCGCGCGGCTGGCGGCGGCCCAGGCGGCGCTGAGTACGTCGCAGGAAGAGGCCATGCGGACCGCGTGAAGCGAAACCAAAAGAAACCGCCGATGAAAGCTGATGCACGCCGATAGGGAAGCCGGTTGACGGCCGTTTACCGATTCGGCCCGAGCAGCGCCGGGGTACAATCCTTTGATGGACAATCAAGATGCCGGATAGCTGCCTGAAGTGTCTTTCTTGCGCCGCAGAGTTTCCGCACGGGTTGTACAGCCACGGGTGCCCGAAGTGCGGCGAGGCGCTGGAGGTGGCCTACCGGGGGACGCAGGCGCTGGAAAACGCGGGGGGCGCAGGGATCTGGCGGTTCGCGCCGCGGCTGCCCGTGCCCGTGGAATTCCAGGTGAGTCTCGGGGAAGGAAACACGCCGCTGGTGCTGCTGCCGGCGGTTTCGAAGGCCGCCGGCTTGCCGAGTCTCTATTTCAAGAACGAGACGGCGAACCCCACCTGGTCGTTCAAGGACCGCTTTCATGCGGCCGGGTTCTCAGCAGCGCGGATGCTCGGCTACGGCAAGGTGGTCACCTCAACGACCGGCAACCACGGCGTCTCGGCGGCGGCCTATGCCGCGGCGGCGGGCGTGAAATGCGTGGTTTTCTGCCACCAGGAATCTTCTCCGTTGCAGCGGCACATGATCGGGCTGTACGGAGCGCTGCCGGTGGTGCTGGAGCGCCAGCAGGCGATGCTGGAAGTCCTGGTGCGGGACTACGGCTATTTTCCCGCCACCACCATGGCCCCGCTGCCGGTGGCCAACGCTTACGGAGTGGAAGGTTATAAAACGATCGCGTACGAGATCTGGCAGCAGCTCGGCCGCGTGCCGGATCATATGGTGTGCCCCATCTCGGCCGGCGATGCGCTATACGGGCCGTGGAAAGGATTCGGGGAGCTGCGGCAAATGGGTTTGACGGACCGCGTGCCGGTGATGCACGGCGCGCAGGCGAGCGGGTGCTGCCCGTACGTGAAAGCGTTTCGCGCGGGCGACCGCACCGTCGCGGTGGAGGAGCATCCGCATTCCATCGCGCTGTCGATTCGGGACGAAACGGGAGGCCGGCCCGCTTTGCAGGCCATTTACGACTCGGGCGGCAGCGCGCTCGATGCCACCGAGGAAGAGATTGTCGGAGCGCTGCGGTTGCTCGCTTCCGCGGGCATCCTGGTCGAGCCCGCTTCGGCCACGGCCCTGGCCTGCGCGCTTAAGGCGGGATTCCCGGCTGACGAGACGGTGGTGTGCCTGCTGACCGGCTCGGGGGCCAAGTGGCCGGAGACCATGGAGTCGATTTATGATAGGCCCATCCTCGAGAACCCAACGCTCGAAGAGCTGGCGCCGCTGCTATAGGAACTTCACCGCAGAGACGCGGAGGACGCAGAGAAGGAGGCAGACTGCAATGAGGAAAGGATTGTTGGCTACCCTGGCGATGGCCGCGGCGCTCGAGGCCCAGCCCAGCAACTGGGGGAAGTGGGGACCGAAGGATGAAGCCGGCGCGTTGAATTACATCACGCCGGAAGTGGTGCGGCGTGCGGCGAATCTGGTGCGGCAGGGGAAGGTGTACAGCCTGGCCATTCCGCTCGCCCCGGGCAATGCCATTTGGGGGGCGCGGCAGGTGCTGCACTTCATGGTCGCCACGGGCCAAAACGCCGGAACGGGCGCCGCCTATGCCGACGATTACATCTCGATGCCGCTGCACGGCACCACGCACTGGGACTCGCTCTCCCACTTTTTTGCCGCCGGCAAAATGTACAACGGCTACGACGCGCAAAAGGAGATCACGCCGAACGGGGTGACGAAGAACGCCGTGGGCCGCGCGGCGAACCGCATCGTGACGCGCGGGGTATTGCTCGACGTGGCTCGGTATAAAGGCAGCGAGCTCGACCCGCGTTATGAGATCACCGCCGAGGACCTGGAAGCCACGGCCCGCCGGGAGAACATCGAGATCCGGCCGGGCGACGCCCTGCTCCTCCGCACCGGGTGGCTGCGAATGTGGTCCAAGGATCCGGCTGCCTTTCGTGCCAGCGAGCCCGGCATCGGGTGGGGCGCGACCGAGTGGCTCGCCCGGAAGCAGATCGCGGTAGTGGCGGCCGACACGCTTTCCGTGGAAGTGCAGCCCACCCGGCCGGAGTTTTCCCGCGCCATCGGGCAGCCGGGCTTTGCAAACCCCATTCATGTCGAGCTGTTGCGCAACCTGGGGGTCATGATGGGGGAAATCTTCAACCTGGAGGAGCTGGCCGAGGCGTGCGCCGCCGACCGGAGTTATGAGTTTTTCTTCGTGGCGCAACCCCTGAATCTGGTGGATTCGACCGGCAGCCCGGTCAATCCGCTGGCGATCAAGTAGGGCCGAGGGCTTTCGTTGCGGCCGGAAACGCGCCGGATCACTGAATGGCTTCCGCTAGCGGCGATCATCTTCGCTTACGAGGCAGCAGGTTGGGTATCGCGGCGGATGGCGCGGCCGCTAAGCGACGGCTTCCTGCAAGAGTGGGACTTGCGGCTCTTCAGCGTCATGCCGGGCGTGTGGATGCAACAGCGCCTGCCGCGTCCGGCGCTCGACGGGCTGGAGCTGTTCTATTTTTCCTACTACATTTTTGTCCCTCTTGCCCCCTGGCTGCTGCTGCGGCGGAACGGGGAAAAGGAATTCTGGCGACTGTGGATTTGCGCGGGGCTTGGATACCTCGTGTGCGACCTGCTGTTTCCCTGGTTCCCCTCGACCCCGCCGCGGAGGCTGTGGCCGGAGTTTGCCGCCGGCGGAACACCGCAAGTGATGAACCTGCTTGTGCTGGACCGCTTTAGCGTCGGCGGGAACGTATTTCCCAGCGCCCATGTTGCCGCGACCCTGAGCATGGCGCTCAGCCATGGGCGCTCCAGCCGCTGGTGGTTCCTGCCGTGGGCTTTGGGCATCGCGCTCTCCACCGTTTCCGGAGGATATCACTACGGGGTAGATGCGGTGTGCGGGATGGCGGTCGGCGCGGCGGCGGAGTGGGCCGGTACTCACATTTTACGGCGGTGGAGTTGATAGACTAGAAGCTATGCACAAGCTTCGTGGGGTTCGTGGGGCGAGTGCGCTGGCGCTGTTGGCTTTCAGTGCAGGGGCATTGTGGGGCCAGAATCAAGGCATTATCACAACTGTCGCGGGTGACGGCGTACAGGGGTACGGCGGTGACAACGGGCCTGCCCTCCAGGCGCAGTTCGACTTCCTGCGGCCGAGGCCTGAGTTACTGCCCTGGGAGGAATTCATTCATATCGCCCTGGACGGCAAGGGCAACCTCTACATTCCCGATAAGGCCAACAACGTGATCCGGAAAGTCTCGCCCGACGGCATCGTCACGGGGTTCGGCGGCAACGGCGATTATAACTGCGCGGGAGACGGCCTGCCGGTCACGGGCGCGTCGCTGGCTAATCCGACCGCGGTGGTCTTTGATGCGGGCGGAAACATGTACATCGCCGACCAGGATTGCGAGCTCATTCATAAGGTCTCCCCGGATGGGATCATGAGGCGGTTCGCCGGGAACTTGACAGAGGATTTCAGCGGCAACTACGGCCCGGCGGCGTTTGCGGCCCTGAATTCGCCCGCAGGCTTGGCCGTCGACGCCGAGGGCAACGTCTACATTTCCGACACCTGGAACAGCCAGATCCGCAAGGTGGGGCCGGACGGCATAATTTCGCCCTATGCCGGCTCGGGCAATGAGGGCTACGGCGGCGACGGCGGCCTGGCGGTCAAAGCCCAGATCGATTTTCCGGCAGGCCTGACTTTCGACAAGTCAGGCAACCTGTACTTCGCCGATCTCCTCAACAACCGCATCCGGCGGGTCGCGAAGGACGGCACGATTACAACGGTGGCCGGCGACGGCCAGGCGGCCTTCCGCGGCGAAGGCGGGTCGGCCACCCAAGCATCCCTTAATTACCCGACCGACGTGGCCTTTGATTCCGCCGGCAACCTGTACATCGCCGACGACCACAACAACGTGATCCGCAAGGTCACTCCCGACAGCATCATCACGACTGTCGTGGGCAACCGGCTGCAAGCCTACGGCGGGGACGGTGGGCCGCCCCTGTTAGCCTCGCTGAACCGCCCCAGCGGGATCGCCTTCGATCCTCAGGACAACCTGTATATCGCCGATCATTACAACAACCGCATCCGGAAGGTGGTGTTCCATCCCCCCGCGATTGCGCTCTCGGCGGCGAGTCTGAACTTTGCGGCGACGGCCGGCGGCCCCAACCCGGCGTCCCAAACCTTTAACGTCACCAATTCGGGCGGCGGCAGCTTTGACTTCGCCGTCACCGCGGACCAGGGGTGGCTTACGGTTACGCCGTCCTCCGGCTCCATTTCGGCAGCTCCTGCCGGCGGCCCGTCGCTGGCGGTGACGGTGAGTGTGAGCATTGCGAATCTCACCGCCGGAGACTACAGCGGCACCATCACGGTTCAAAGCTCGGGCGCGGTGAACAGCCCACAGACTCTCGCCGTGGCGCTCACTGTGCGGCCCATGCCCGCGCCGGCACCGGTTTTCTCAGCTGCCGGTGTGGTCCATGCCGCCAGCTTCCTCGAAGGCCCCATCGTGGCCGGCGAAGTGATCTCCGTCTTCGGTTCCAACCTCGGCCCCGCCACTGCTGCCGGGGCGGCGATCGACCCGGCCACCGGGCTGCTGGCCACCACACAGGCCGGGGTCACCGTGCTGTTCAACGATCTTCCCGGGCCGCTTTTTTCTGTTTTCCAGGACCAGATCAACGTCCAGGCGCCTTATGAACTGGCCGGACAGGGCACAGCGCGTATCGTGGTGCGCTACCTGGATTCCTCCAGCGCCCCGATCACCGTGCCGGTCGCGGCGGTGGCTCCGGGCATCTTTGCGGCGAGCCAGGGCAAGGGACAGGCGGCGGCGCTGAACCAGGACTCCAGCCCCAATTCGCCGGCCAATCCCGCTGCCAGAGGCAGCGTGGTGCAAATCTATCTGACCGGGCAGGGAGCGACGACGCCACCGGCAGTGACAGGCCAATTGACGCCGGCGCCCTACCCCAAGCCGGTTCTTCCGGTAGATGTGAAGATCGGAGGCTTAAGCGCCCGCATCGATTTTGCCGGGCTGGCGCCGGGGCTGTCAGGTTTGTTGCAGATCAACGCCATAGTGCCGGCCGATGTGACGCCGGGAGACAACGTTGCGTTGGAAGTGACGATCGGCAGTAAAGTGAGCCAGCCGGGAGTAACCCTGGCGGTCCGCTAGCCTGCCAGGTGACTGAGCCTCGCCGCTGGACACACAAATGCCGCACATTCGGGAGTTGTTCAATTTATCGGGCCGGGTGGCGCTGGTCACGGGTGGATCGCGCGGCTTGGGGCGCGAAATGGCCGATGGGCTGGCGGAGGCTGGGGCTTCCCTGATGTTGGTGGCCCGCCGAGAACAGTGGCTGACTCCGAGCGTGGCGGAAATGAAGGCGGCCGGCTACCAGTGCGAGGGCATGCTGTGCGACGTCTCCAACCTCAAGGAAGTCGAAGCGGTGGTCGAGCGGACGCTTGAAGTTTTTGGCGGACTCGACATCCTGGTCAACAACGCTGGAGTGACCTGGGGAGCGCCGATCGAAGAGATGCCGCTCGAAAAATGGCGGGCGGTGCTCGAGACCAACCTGACCGGAGCCTTTCTGTGCGCGCAGCAGGCGGGGCGCGTCATGCTGGCGCGGGGCGGCGGTTCGATTATCAATGTGGCGTCGGTGGCGGGCCTGCTGGGGATGGCGGACTACGGACCGAGCACGGTCGGCTACGTGGCCAGCAAGGGAGGCCTGATCGCCATGACGCGGGAACTGGCCGCCCGCTGGGGCCGTCACGGGATTCGCGCCAACGCCATCGCCCAGGGATATTTTCCTTCCCGCATGACGGAACGGGTTCTGGAGCAGATCCGGAAGCGGGTAGAAGGGAATACCCCGCTGGGAAGGGTGGGCCGTGTGGGCGAGCTGAAGGCCGTGGTGGTGTTTCTGGCCTCTCCCGCTTCCAGTTACATCACCGGGCAGACCATTGTGGTGGATGGAGGAGCGTCCATCGTTTGAATCCAACCCCTAAGCAGCTTGAAGCAATCGAAAGCTGGGGCCGGGGAGACGTGTGCGTAGTCGCGGGGCCGGGCTCCGGGAAGACCCTTGTACTGGTAGAGCGCTTCCGCTGGCTGGTCCGGGAAAAGAAGATCCCCGTGCGCAGCATTCTGGCTATCACCTTCACCGAGAAGGCGGCCGCCAATATGCGCCGGCGGTTGGTGGAGGCGTTTGAAGGAAGCGAAGAGCGGGAGGCGATCGAGCGAGCCTATATATCCACGATCCACGGGTTTTGTGCCCGGCTGCTCAAAGAGAACGCCATCCAGGCGGCTGTGGACCCGGAATTCCGGGTGCTGGACGAGTGGGAGGCCGACTTTGAGCTCCGCCGGGCGATCGAGGAGACTCTGGAGCAGGAGTATCAGGCCAGGGCGGAGCGGGCGCGGGAGTTCCTGAGCCGGTTCGGTTCGAACGATGTGGCGGGGAGTCTGTTTGCTCTCTATCAGGCGCTGCGGGCGGCGGGAGTGAAGGTGGAGAAAGCGGCCGGCATGGGAGCGCCGGTTTCCGCCCGGCGAAGGTGGCAAGCGCTGGTCGATGCCTATGAGCAGGTGGCATCGCTGCCGGCCACGACATGGAACTCTGAGCAGCGGCAATGCTTGAGCGAGGCTCTGGAGATCAGACAGCGGCTGGAGGCACTGGCGGAAAAGACCATGGGAGCTGAGCACTTCCCTGGCGCCCTGGATTTTGCCGATCTCGAGGAATGCGCCATCGGGCTGCTGGAAAAATCAGGGAGCAGGGAGACCCGGGATTTTTCCTTCATCCTGATGGACGAGTATCAGGACACGAATCCTTTGCAGGCGCGGCTGGTCGGCCTGCTGCGAGGGAAGGGCAATTTTTTTGCGGTCGGCGACATCAACCAGTCGATTTACGGATTTCGCCACGCGGACCCCACAGTCTTTCGGAAATATCGCGCGGAGACGGAGCAGCAGGGCGGTCATGTCGTCCCGCTCTACGACAATTTCCGCAGCCGGAAGGATGTGCTGAAGGCGGTGGCGCGGATCGTTGCTGCGGCGGAGGGGATCGAGCCGCACGAGCTGGATGCTAAGAAGCCTTTCCCGGAAGCGCCTGGGCCGTTTGTCGAGGTTCTGGCGGTGCACGCAGAGGATAGCGAGCAGGCCATGAAACTCGAAGCGCTCCACCTGGCGGTGCGGATCCAGGAGCTGGCCGGCGAACAGGCAGGTTACGGTGATTTTGCGTTGCTGCTACGGACAGCACGGCAGGTGCGGGTTTTCGAGCAGGTCCTGCGCGGGCGGGGCATTCCCTGCGAAGTGACAGCCGGGCAGGGTTACTACGAGGCCCGGGAGGTCAACGACTTGCTTTGCTTCCTGCGCGTGCTGCTGAATCCGAGGGACGAGATCAGCCTGGCGGCGGTGCTGCGGTCACCGCTGGTTGGGGCGAGCGATGAGACCCTGCTGCGGCTGAAGCTGGCCACGGCTTCGCTGATTGAGGGGATCGAAGCTGCGCCGAAGCTTCCGGCCGGGGAGGCGGCTAAGCTGGAAAGCTTCCGCCGGCTGCTGCAGCAATATCGGCACGATCGGGATTACACACCGCTGGACCGGCTGTTAGGTCGGCTGCTCGCCCAAACCGGCTATGAAGCCTGGCTGCTCGAGCAGCCAGGCGGTCCGCAATTGGCCGCCAATGTCCGCAAGTTTTTGACGCTGGCCCGGCGCTTCCGCGCCGCCGGGTTGGCGAGCCTCCAGGATTTCGTGGACCGCGTGGAAGAGATGCGGCGTGATGAGGCGCGCGAGGCCGAAGCCGAGCCGCCGGAGCAAACTTCCGACGCGGTGCGCCTGATGACCGTCCACGCCGCCAAGGGCCTGGAATTTCCGGTGGTGTTTCTGCCGGCCACCAATCATTCTGTTCGTGACAGCACGGAGGGGGTCTGTTTTTCTCCCCACCTCGGCGTGGGGATGCGCTGGCGGAACCCCGAAACGGGCAAGAGCGAGCCGGATGCCGTGGCGGTAGCGGTGGCCGAGGAACGTCGCGCCAATGGCCGCGAGGAAGAGCAGAGACTGTTTTACGTGGGCATGACGCGGGCCGAGGAGCGGCTCATCCTTAGCGCCTCATTTGGCCGACCGCCGAGAAAAGAGCACTGGGCGCCGAATCTGGTCGACAACTTGAAAATTGACTTAAAGCAGATCGACAACCGGGCGCGAGATGAGCGGCTCGGAGACTGCCGTTTTCGACTGCTGCAGACGAACCAGGAGCCGGCGGCGGAGATAAGGGAGGCGCCCAGGCCAGCTCCTGAAGTTGCCGTGGATTGGTTCGATCGGCCGGCGGTTTCCGACCAGAGCGACACGGCCGTTTCGGCTACCGCGGTGGCGCTGTTTGCGCAGTGCCCGCGGAAGTATTACCTTTCGCGCTACCTGGGTTTCGAGGGTGGCGTTGAGCGCTCTGCGGCAGTGGATAGGGAAGAGGAAGGAGACCCAACCGCCGAGCCGGACGAGACGGACCCTAGCGAATTCGGCCGCCATGTTCACGGGCTGCTGGCGGGCCAGATCCCGCGCGAGCATGGCCGGCCGGAGGCCTTGGCGCTTGTCGAAAACTTTGAAGCGAGCGCATGGGGGCGCCGGGCGGCTGCAGCCGCGCGCGCCCAGCGAGAGCAGAGGTTTGTGATTTGCCTGGACGGCCGGCTGGTCAGCGGGCAGATTGATTTGTGGTTCGAGGAGGGTGGGGAAACCGTCCTGATCGATTACAAAACCGACCAGGTAACCGAGGCTGGGGCAAACGAGCGCGCGCTGGACTACGAAATCCAGTTGCGGCTGTATGCTCTGGCGGTGGAGCGGTTGGCGGGGGTTCGGCCGGGTAGAGCGATCTTATACTTTCTTCGCCCCAACACAGGGTTGGAGATCTCGCTCGAGGAGCCTGGCCTGGAAGAGGCCAGGCGGAAGGTCGAGGAGTTGTTTGCCGCCCAATCCCGCCTGGATTTCCCTTTGCGGGTGGAAAAGCACTGTTACCACTGCCCTCATTTCCAGGGATTGTGTCCCGCGGATGAGCAATTGTTACTGCCCCTGGCGCAGATTGCGGCAGTAGAATAGATACAGAGTGAACCAGACCTGGAAGCGCGCCATTTTACCGGCTGCCTTGTGCCTGCTTGCCGCGCCGCTGGCAGGCATGGAGTTTTTCCCGTTGGCCCAGGTGAAGCCGGGGATGAAGGGGATCGGGAGAACCGTGTTCGCCGGCGAAAAGATCGAGGATTTTCAGGTGGAGATCCTCGGTGTGCTGGAAAACGTTGCGCCGCGGCAGTCGATCATCATGGCGAGACTTTCCGGAGGCCCGCTGGAGAAGGCCGGTGTCATGGCCGGAATGAGCGGCAGCCCCGTGTACATCGATGGAAAGCTGCTGGGGGCGGTGGCGCTGGCGTTTCCTTTTGCCACCGAGCCGATCGCCGGCATTCGGCCCATTTCCGAAATGGTGGAGGTCTTTCAGCAGAAGGCAGAGCCTCCGCCGGCGACGCTGAAGGCCGCCCTTGTGGCCTTCGGAAATGGTTCCGGTGCGGCGCTCGAGCGGTGGATCCCTGCTGAGAACGCGCCGTTGCTGCCGCCTTCGCCCGACCTCCTGCCGGCACAGCCGCAGCTCATTCAGATTGCGACGCCGGTGCATTTTGCCGGATTCACGGCGCGGACGCTGGAGGTATTCGGCCCGGCGCTGCGCGGGCTGGGCCTGCTGCCGATGCAAGGGGCCGGGGGAGCCAGCGTTCCCCATTCCACGCGGATGGGCGATCCCAGCGCGCTTCAGCCGGGCTCGATGATCAGCGTGGGGCTGATCCGCGGCGATCTGAACGTCAACGCCGACGGCTCCCTCACTTATGTGGATGGCAAGAAAATATACGCTTTCGGCCATCGTTTTCTCTCGGCAGGCCCCACGGAGCTGCCGGTCATGCGGTCTTCCGTGGTCGCGCTGCTGCCCAATCTGAACAGTTCGTTCAAGATTTCCACCGCCGGGGAACTGGTGGGAACCATCCGGCAGGACCGCACCGCAGGCATTTACGGCGAGCTGGGCGTGCAGCCCCGGATGATCCCGGTGGAACTTAGCGTGCGCACCAGCCGCAGCGGCAGCCAGAAGTACAGGCTGGAGCTCGTGAACGACCAGTTTCTGTCGCCTTTTCTGCTCCAGATAGCGGTCTTCTCCAGCATTGATGCGACAGAGCGATCCCTGGGGCCCTCGACCTTCCAGGTGCGCGGCGCCATTCGGTTCGGTGGCGGCCGGCCTCCTATCCAGCTGGACAATGTCTACGCCGGGGAAGCAAACATGGCCGGCAACGTGGCGCTGGCCGCGGCGCTCCCCATGGCCTACGCTATGCAGAGTGGCTTCCCGGACTTAAGCGTGGACCGGGTGGACCTGGAGATCGTCTCCATCGACCAGAAAAAGCAGTTGCGGCTGGAGCGGGCCTGGGCTTCGCGGCGTGAGGTGCGGCCCGGCGAGCGGCTGGAGCTGGCGGCGGTCCTGCGGGAGGAAAGCGGAGGGGAGATCGTTCGCAGGATCCCCTTCGATGTCTCTTATGGCGCCCCGCCCGGCGTCCTGAACATTACCTTCGCCGATGGAAACTGGATGAATTTGAGCGACCAGCGCGGGCTGGCCGGGCCCGGCGGGCGGGAAGCCACCAGCAGCGCCCAGTTAGTGCGGGCCATTAATCAATTGCGGAAGAATAGCTGCCTGTACGTGCGCGTGTGGCGGTCCGAGCGCGGTTTTCAGTTGCAGGGCGAGCCGCTGCCCGCGCCGCCCGCTTCGTTGAAGAGCGTGCTGGCCGCCGGGTCGGCCTCCGGAGGCCTCATCAGCAATACCTGGACCGCGGTGCTGGCCGAGCTGGAGATGGACGGCCCGGGAACAGTGGTGTCCGGCACGGGGACCATCCGGGTGACGGTGAAGGAATGATGAAGTCAAGACTCTTGCCTCTTGCCTCCTGCCTGCTGGCTTTTCCTCTCCTGGCCTCCAGCGCGGCCGTATGGGAGATGAGCGCCTACAAAGATTTCCTGCGCGGCACGTTCAACAA
>JACQDG010000160.1 GCA_016201185.1 Acidobacteriota bacterium
GCCACATCTTCAAGCTCGGCCGGAGATATGCAGACAAAATGGGGGTACGGGTTCTGAATGCCGGGGGCCAGGCGGTGACCCCCATTATGGGGTCCTATGGCATAGGCCTCGAGCGAATCCTCACCGCCGCCGTCGAACAGGGCCATGATAAGGATGGCATGTCGCTGCCTCCCTCCATCGCGCCTTTTGACGTGGTGCTTACGCCGGTCAATCTCAGCGATCGGCAGCAGCGGGAGGCGGCCGAAAACCTCTATGAGCAGTGCCAGGCCGCCGGTCTCGACGCCTTGCTCGACGACCGCGACGAACGCCCTGGGGTGAAGTTTAAGGATGCCGACCTGATCGGCATACCCTATCGGATCAATATCGGCAAAAAGCTGCCGCAGGGGCTGGTGGAGATCGTGGTGCGGGCGGACCGCCGCTCAACCGACGCGCCGCTGGCCGAGGCGGCTGAGCGCGTGCGGCAACTTCGGACCACGGCGGTCGAGTGAAGAAGCGTCTCCGACCCGCCCTGGCCGTCCTCCTGCTGGGAATCTTTCTTTACCTCGGCGCCGGGTTGGCGCCTTACTTTATCCGCAACTTCCGCTTTGCACGCGAGCTTGCAGTAATTACCCGCTCCGGGAAAATTTCCGCTCAGCCGCCGGAGCGGCTCCGCGCCCAAATAATGGAGCTCGCTAGGCAGCAGGGGATTCCCATAAAGGAAGAGGACGTGCTCCTAGAAATCGCTCCAGCCCAGGATCGGATCACGGTGCGTTACCGGGTGGAAGTGAAGCTTCCCGGCTACACGGTTTACCTGCATTTTGCTCCGCAGGCCGGAAGGTAGGAGAATGGTAGGGGAATGAAGGTTGTCATACCTAGGCCCCGGCGACTGTGGCGGCTGCTGTTTAGCCCGGCGGGGAAGGTTCTGCTAGCGCTGTTCCTGATCACCGGCGTGACGGGGGTGGCGGTCTTCAGCCATTACTGGAACAACTACGCCCGGCTGATCGACCGCAAGCTGAGCCAGGGGCCCTTCAATACACCCTCCAAAATCTTCGCTGCCCCGCAGCCCGTAGGCGTGGGCGACCCGATGACGGCTGCCGAGATCGTCTCCCATCTGCGGGCGGCCGGCTACTCGGAATCGAGCTCCAACCGCAACGGCTGGTTCCGCGTGCGGCCCGACGGGGTGGAGATTTTCCCCGGGCCGGACTCCTACTTCGCCGCCGAGCCGGCGGTCATTCAATTCACCGGCAAAAAAGTGGCGCGCATCATTTCGCTGCGCGATTCGACCGAGCAGCCGCTTTACGAGCTGGAGCC
The DNA here is from genome assembly GCA_016201185.1 of Acidobacteriota bacterium. Taxonomy (GTDB): domain Bacteria; phylum Acidobacteriota; class Terriglobia; order Bryobacterales; family JACQDG01; genus JACQDG01. The sequence continues at coordinate 1,291 of JACQDG010000160.1, forward strand.
GCAACTGATCACGAACCTGTTTGACAAGAGCCGCGAAAAGCGGCGGCTGGTGCGCTTCGAGGATATCCCCAAGGTGGTGGTCAACGCCATCATCTCGATCGAGGACAAACGGTTCTTTGAGCACTCCGGGCTGGACCCGATTCGGCTGATCAAGGCCGCCTACGTGGACCTGCGGGAGATGCGCAAGGAACAGGGCGCTTCCACGATCAGCCAGCAGTTGGCCCGCAGCTTTTTCCTCAACCTGGACAAGCGCTGGAGCCGCAAGCTGGCCGAGCTGCTGATTACCCTGCAATTGGAGCAGCGGCTGACCAAGCAGGAGATCTTTGAGTTCTACGCCAACCAGGTGTACCTGGGTCGGCGCGGCAGCTTCAACATCCACGGCATCGGCGAGGGGGCGCAAGCCTATTTTGCGAAGGACTTCCGCGAGCTGTCGCTGCCCGAGGCGGCCACCCTGGCGGGCCTCATCCAGCGGCCTAGCTATCTCGATCCGTTCCGCAACCCGGAGCGAGCGCGGGAGCGGCGCAACGTGGTCCTCTACGCCATGTGGCAGAACGACTACATCACCAAAGCGCAGTACGAGGCGGCCGTGCGCATGCCGTTGAACGTGGTGCTGGGGAGCGCCGAGTCGAGCGAAGCGCCGTACTTCGTGGACATGATCAACGAGCAGTTGCAGGCGCGGATTGCGGAGAAGGACCTGATGACCCAGGTCTACCGCGTCTACACCACCCTGGACCTGCGCCTGCAGCGGGCGGCCATAGAAGCGATCCGCATCGGCATGCCCCTGGTGGACGAGCAGATCCGGCGCCAGCGGCGGTTCCGCGGCCAGACACCGCCCACGCCGCAGTGCGCCGTGGTGGCCCTCGATCCCCACACCGGCGAAGTAAAGGCCCTGGTGGGCGGCCGCAATTACGGCCTGAGCCAGTTGAACCGCGTGGTGGCCAAACGGCAGCCCGGCTCGGCGTTTAAGCCTTTCGTCTACGCCACGGCGCTCAGCTCGGCGCTGGACCCCTCCCAGCCGGTGCTCACGCCCATTTCCAGTGTGGAGGACGAGCCCACCACGTTCTGGTTCGACGGCAAGCCTTACGAGCCATCCAACTTCAAGAACGAGTTGCACGGCGTGGTTACGCTGCGCAATGCCCTGGCCAAGTCGATGAACATCGCCACGGTGAAGGTGGCCGAGATGGTGGGCTACGACAAGGTAGTTGAGCTGGCGCGGCGGGCTGGGATGAACCTGCAGATACAGCCCACCCCGGCTGTGGCCCTGGGGGCCTACGAAGTGCAACCGCTGGAAGTGACCGGAGCCTACACCATTTTCGCCAACAATGGGGTCCACGTCTCGCCTTACATGATCCGGAAGGTGCGGTCGCAGGACGGGCGCACGGTGTTGGCCTACCAACCCCAGGAAACGCCGGTGCTGGACCCTCGCATCGCCTTCATGATGACCAACCTGCTCGAGGAAGTGATGCGCAGCGGCACGGCCGCCGGCGTGCGTGCCCGGGGCTTCGTGGCGCCGGCCGCGGGCAAGACGGGGTCCTCCCGCGATGGCTGGTTTGCGGGCTACACTTCGGACCTGCTGTTTGTGGTGTGGGTAGGACTGGACGACAACACGGATCTGGAGATCGAGGGCGCCAAGTCGGCCCTGCCCATTTGGACCGAGTTTATGAAGCGGGCCATTACTTACCGCCCCTACCGTAACCCTGCGCCGTTTGAGCCGGTGGACGGGATCGTCACCGCCGAGGTGGACCCGGAGACGCAGGAGCTGGCCACCACCGGCTGTCCCAACCGCCGCATGGAAGTATTTATAGCGGGCACGCAGCCGGCGGCCTATTGCCGCGCCCACGGCGGCAAGCCGACCAGCGCGCCTCTGCTGACCACCGCGGCCGGGTGGGACACCGAGCCGGACAAGACGAAACCGGAAGGCGCCATGGTGGCGGCGGCCAAACCGGCTCCGACCGCCGCGGATCCCGCGCCCCGCCCCCGCGTGGTGGTGCAGTCCGTGCCCGCCTCTCCGCCCCGGCCAGCCCAGCCGCCGAAGAAAAAAGGCTTTTTCGGGCGTCTCTGGAGTGTGTTTAAATAGGAATTAAGGGGTGCATTCAGCGGGGGCAGCGAGGACCCCCTGTTCGCCCTCGAAGGAGGCGCGCCATGTCGGCTGGCCTGTTTTTGGCCCTGGCCCTTCTGCCCCAGTTGGTGGACAAGACCACCCAGCCTCCTCCTCCTCCGCCGACCGCCACCAAGCTTTCCCCGGAAAGCCGCGCCGACATTTACATGGCGCGCAAGATGTATCGGGAGGCGATAGAAACCTACCAGGAAGCCTTGCGCCAGCACCCGAAGTCCTACATCCTGTATAACAAGCTGGGCATCGGCTACCACCAGCAGCTTCAGCTCGGCCAGGCGCAACGCTATTACGAGCGCGCCGTTAAGCTCAACAAGAAATACCCCGAGGCCATCAACAATCTGGGGACGATCTTTTATGCCCGGAAACAATATCGCAAGGCCATTTCCCAGTACAACAAGGCCTTGCGGCTGACCCCCGATTCAGCCTCCATCCACAGCAACCTGGGGACGGCTTATTTTGCCCGCAAGAAATTCCAGGAAGCCTCGGAGCATTACATGACGGCCCTGAAGCTCGACCCCGAGGTGTTTGAACACCGGTCTACATTCGGCAACCTTTTGCAGGAGCGCACCGTGGAGGACCGCGCCCGCTTTCACTATTACCTGGCCAAGACCTACGCCGCCGCCGGCTACGTGGACCGCGCCATCGCTAACCTGCGGAAGGCGCTCGAGGAAGGGCTGAAGGACCGGGAAAAGATCCCGACCGAGGCCGAGTTCGCCTCCCTGCGCGACAACCCGGAATTCAAAGAATTGATCGCCAGCAACGTACCGGTGATTCCCCGATAAAAACCCTTTTGGGAGCCGCAGAGCACGCCGGTGAACGCCGATAAAACCGGTGTTCTGCCGGGGGTAATGGCGGGCTGCTAAAATCGGTTTCGAGTTGCGGCGGCCAGGCGATGAGGGAGAAACCGGTCCGGTACAGTCAGCACCTGGAAGAGCGTCTTCTGTTGCGGCGTATCGAGAGTGACTTGCCCCGGCATGTGCTGCGCGAGGCGGAACGGCTCTTCGCCGACGTCGCGACAGGTTATAGTATTGCAATCGCCACGGCGCCCTACCGGGAGATGGACCATCTTGTGATGGTTGTCTTCGAGGAACGACAGGGCCAGGTGATCGCCGTAACGATTCATCCCCTCGATGAGCGGGATGTAGAAGCGAAGACTGAAATCGAAGGTGATAGCATGATTACCGAGCGCGGGGCCCGATACGATCCGGAGGCGGACGTGCTTTATCTGCCCACTCAGGATGGCGAAATAGCCCGCTCGCAGGAGTTGTCGCCGGGAGTCAGCGTCGAATTTGATGACGACGGTAACCTCGTCGGCGTAGAAATCCTGCGGGCCTCCAAGATATTGCCCGAAAAAGTCGTGGCGTCCTTGCACGCTAAGCAGACAGGTGTGATTTAACGTCTATTATTCCGCTCCCGAGTTTGAGCACTGTGTGAAATCAAAAGCCTTCGATCAGCCACACGTCTATGTTCTCGGTCGAGCCAGCTATCGCCAGATATCGCCCGTCGGGAGAAGGGATGGCGGAACCAGTGGATACACCCTGCTGCTGCCACAGCGCATGCGCCTTTCCCTGAAGATCAACGCGTAGCAGTGCGGTCGTTGGCCCCGATTGGCTTCTAACAAAGAAGCCCTTTCCGTCTGCGGCCCACCTAAGATTGGTTAGTGAACTCCAGCCCTCCACTGCGATATCGCGTTCCGGGCCGCCGGACGGCCATCGGATAACGCGGATGATCTCCGTGGACCCGACTCTTGCTATAGCCGCCAGGCGCGAGCCATCGGGGGAAATGTCAGGACTGTTGTAATCCGAACCAACGAAGTTGCGCACGGCGGCGATCCTGGCCACTTCACGGCCCCTGCCCTTGATTGGATCGAGAGCATAGATGACGAGTTGTTGCGAATCAGGGGTTCTGACCGTATAAGAACAAGGGGTTGCGGGAAGCCCTGGGCAACGGACACGATCGAAACCCTGCTCAGTGTCGACCACAACCTGGGGCGGTCCCCCGGCAATTGGAAGGCGCATGAGTCGGGCCGGCGCGGAGGATCCTTGAGGCCTCCCCACCGTATAGAGGACCCAGGAGCCATCCGGACTTACACAATGAACGAACTTGTCTTCCCGGCTGGTCAACAGCGGTTCGGCTGACTGCTGATTGATGCCCTGCCTGAAGATGTCCCACTTGCCATTGCGGTTCGAGTGGAACAGGACCTCCTTGCTGTCAGTCGTCCATGCGGCGGGCAAATCGTCCCGCTCGTCAAGAGTCAGGCGCCGCGGTGTTCGCAAACGGGTGCCGCCGGCTTCCAGGTCCCCCACGTAGACATCAGATTGATTGCTTCCCTTAAGTCCCGCGAGGCGCTTCCCGTCCGCGCTCACGCTGAGGCGGGTGAAGAAGAATCCCGTCCATTCGGTAATGCGTCTGGGTTGGCCGATGGGTTGGCCCGTTGGCGCGTCGGTACGGACTTCCCACAAGTTTTGTTGCAGGGGATCCGTCGATTCCCTTTGGGAGTAAATGATGCGCCCATCTGCGAGCCAGCAAAGAGCAGCGCCCCAGGGATTCGGTAAGTTTGACACAACGATAGCCGCCGGGCCCCCTTTCAGGTCGCAGCTTTCGATGGCGCCTTTAAGGTTTCCATCACGGAAGGATGCTTTGATATAGGCGATCCGTTTCCCGTCAGGGGACCAGGCCCTGGGCCGGAGGAAGTCGTCATTCCCGCCGGCCATCACTTTGCGTGGTTCCTCGCCGTCAGGGCCCATTACCCAGATCTCGCTGGATCTTTCCGCGTACTTTACGAAGGCGATCAGCGAACTATCCGGCGAAACTCCGCTCAACGTGGAAATCACCCATATACCTCGCTTCCTGGCGGTACCAGCCAGCAGCTTCGTCCCGTCGGGGAACCAGGAGTAAGGCTGGAGTTCCTGCGTGTCAGGCAGGGTGCGGGTCTCTCCTGTCTCGATTAACTGCAAGTGAATGCCATTCCGATCCGAATAAGCCAGGTATTTCCCATCCGGAGAAAGAGCCGCGAGGAGCACAGGGTTCTCGCTGGGATTGGCAGTAAGCCTCCTTTCCTTTAGCGCCGGCCGCGGAGCAACGCGGCGCGCCAGGAACCACGCCACGCCTGCACCAATCAGCAGCACAGACATAGCCCATGCGAACACGAGCGGCCACCAACGGCCCCGGGACGCCGCGGCCACGGCTGTTGTAGTGGCGGCCTCTGAGCGCCCCGACTCGGTGTCGCGTTTGAGGCGCTTCAAATCCGCGCGCAGCTCGGATGCGGTCTGGCAGCGAATCTCCCGGTCCTTTTCCAGCGCCTTCGAGATGATCCCTCCCAGCTCCGGCGGCAATTCAGGGTTTAGTCGCAGCGGCGAGACCGGCGTCTTGTTTAGAATGGCGTCGAACAACACGGCAGTCGTGGTTCCCTTGAACGGCAGTTGCCCGGTGGCCATCTCGTAAAGCACCACGCCGAATGAGAAAAGGTCGGTGTGGGCATCCACCTCCTCGCCCCGCGCCTGCTCCGGCGACATGTAGGCTACAGTGCCAAGCGCCGCGCCGGGGCTGGTTAATAACTCCTCCGACACCGTCGCCGCCTCCCCTAATCGCCGCCGTTCGGCCACGAGCTTGGCCAAACCGAAGTCCAGAATCTTTGGGCCGCGCGGGGTCACGAATATATTCCCTGGCTTGATGTCCCGGTGCACGATCCCTTTGGAGTGGGCCGCATCCAGTGCGTCGGCGATCTGGATGGCCAGGGAAAGCAGCTCGTCAATCTTGAACGGCCCACCGGCGATGCGCTGCTTCAGTGTCTGGCCTTCCAGCAGCTCCATGACGATGAACGGCTGGCCCTCGTACTCGTCAATGTCGTGAATGGTGCAGATATTGGGATGGTTGAGCGCCGAGGCGGTACGAGCTTCGCGTTGGAAGCGCTCTAGCGCCTGGCGGTCCTGGGAAAATTCATCGGGCAGGAACTTCAGCGCGACCGTGCGGCCCAGCCGGGTGTCTTCGGCCTTGTACACCACCCCCATGCCGCCCCCGCCGAGCTTTTCCAGAATGCGATAGTGGGAGATGGTCTCGCCGGTCATCGGGATTCCCAGACCAGTTGCTCAAGAATACTCTGTGGCGTGGGCAAATCGCAACAAGTCGAACGAGGTGGGACGGCACGGATCTTGTGCTGAGCCGCGACCGGAGGGAGCGGTTAGGGTCAGGGCTTGGTCGCCTCGAAGACAGCCATTGGATCACCCTGCTCGTCAACGACATACCGAATCGCCGCCGATACATTCTCCCGCTTCCACAACCACCGCGTGCTGCCATGCCGTGCCCACCGCTTGCGAGCGGGTTCATCCAGCCCCAGGTGGTTCAAGCAGCGGCTCGCGTAGGACTTGAGGTCATTCATGACTCTCTCGGGGCGAGCGTCCGCTTCCACCACGATGTGAACGTGATTAGTGCGCACGTGGGCAGCCCACAGGCTCCAGTGCCGTTGAGAGCAGCGCTCCAGCAAGGAGGCCAGCACCACCTCCTGGCGGCTTCTGTCCATGCAATACGGCGGCTGGTCCATCCATTGCCGCTCTGCGGAAACCCGCTTCGGATCGGCTTCCACCAGACGGCTCCCGGGCAGATTATGCCCTCGGTCGACGGAACCCGATTCATCGCCGTGCAAATGGCAGCCGTAACAAGCGAATGTAATCAGGTAGTTCACAGAGACGTCATGGGTTCAGTGGCAACCGCTCCCTGCGGTCGCGGCTCGGTGGGGCGGATCGCAACCTGTCAGGAGTTCAAGTTTAATCGACCGCGAAGACGAACAAAGCGTGGCCGGCGGCAATGGCCACGTGCTGTTTGCCTTCGCTCAAGTAGCTGATGGGGCCGGCGAGAACCGCTCCGCCGGTAGGGAAGCGCCACAGCGGTTTGCCCGTGGCGGCGTCGAGGGCAAAGAAGTGGCCTTCGTTCGTGCCGCCAAAGACGAGGCCGCCGGCCGTCGAGAGAAGCCCGGTCCAGGGCGGGGAATGCAGTGGGAATTCCCAGCGTGTCTTCCCGGTTTCCACCTCCAGCGCTTTCACCGAGCCGCTGGGCTCGACTCCGGGAATGCCCCGGATTCCGCCGCCGGCAAACCAGGCCCCCGGCCGATGTTCGGCCGCGCCCACGTAGAAGGTCGTGCCTTCTTCCCGCACGGCGACATAAAACAGGTTGGTTTGCGGGCTGTAAGAAGGGCTGAACCAGTTGGTGCCGCCGTGCAGGCCGGGGTAGACGACGGTTCCTTCGATGCTCGGATACATATTGGGAATCAGAATAGGCTTGCCCCGGTCATCCAGGCCTTTGGCCCAGGTTTGCTTGGCGTAAGCCTGGCCCGACAGGAACTCGCCAGTCTGCCCGTCAAAGACGTAGTAAAAGCCGTTGCGGTTCGCCATCACGACCAGTTTGCGCGCAGCCCCGTGGACGGCCCCATCGACCAGCACCGGGACGTGGGTAGAATCCCAGTCGTGGGCGTCGTGCGGCGTGAACTGGAAATACCAGCGAAGCTTGCCCGTGTCGGGGTCGAGGGCCAAGAGCGAATCCGAGTAGAGATTGTCTCCCTCGCGCACCTCGCTGTTGTAATCCGGCCCCGGGTTGCCCGTGCCCCAGTAAAGCAGGTTCAGCTCGGGATCGTAAGAACCGGTCACCCACGTGGTAGCCGAGCCGGTCTTCCAGCTATCGCCGGCCCAGGTTTCATGCCCCGGTTCTCCCGGCCCCGGCACGGTCCAGAATCGCCACACCAGTTTGCCCGTTTTTGCATCGTAGGCATCCAGGAAGCCGCGGACTCCGTACTCGCCGCCCGAGATGCCGACGATCACCTTGTCCTTGACCGCCAGCGGGGCGACCGTAATGGAGTGGCCCGTCTTGTAGTCGGCCAACTCGACATCCCAGTGGAGCCGGCCGGTCTTGGCATCCAGCGCCACCAGGTGCGCGTCCACGGTGCCCACGAAAAGCAAATCGTCGAGCATCGCCAGGCCGCGGTTCACCTGGCCGCAGCAGACTCGGACGTCCTCCGGTATGTTTCGACGATAGGCCCACAGTGGACGTCCGGTGCGGATATCGAGGGCGGTGGCGTTGCTGGGTGGCTCGCTGATGTACATGATGCCGTCGACGACCAGGGGCGTGGTTTCAAAAGCGTTGAGGTCTTGCGTCTGATAGACCCAGACTGGCTTCAGGCGGCCGATGTTGGCCGTGGTGATCTGGCGCAACGGCGAATGGCGATGGCCCTGATAGTTGCCGGAGTAGGTGAGCCAATGGCCCGGCTCCGCCTCGGCCTTACGTATCCGCTCATAAGTCAGTTGGCCTGCGAGGGGAAGGGCCCAAGCCAGGAATAGGATCGTCCGTTTCATCGATTGCCTCGCAGAGAAGCCAGGTAGGCGACCAGGTCGTCAAGCTGCTCGGCCGTGAAAACATTGCGGTAGCTCGGCATGGGAGACTTGCCCCAATCCTTGTGCAGTTCAACGAGTTCACTCTTGTAGAAGGAGTGATAGCGGTCGGAAAAATCGCGGAGCTGGATGGAGAAGGCGTCTTCGTTCACGCGAACGCCCGTGATTCGCCGGCCGTCGTTGGTCACGACGCGCAACAGCAGAA
>JACQDG010000161.1 GCA_016201185.1 Acidobacteriota bacterium
CCGTGTCGCCGGGGCGCAGGCGGGTTTCCTCCAGGCCCCGCATCACGCAGGCCAGGGGCTCGACCATGGCAGCGTCGGGATAGCCAACGTGCGCGGGAATTTCATACATGTTGCGCTTGACGATGGGCCCCGGGATGCGGATGTACTCGGCGTAGGCGCCGTTGTTGAACAGCAGGTTCTCGCACAGGTTCTCCTGGCCGCGGGCGCAAAAGTAGCAGCTCTGGCAGGGCGCCGAATTGGCTGCCACCACCCGCTGGCCGACCCGGAAGTTCCGGACCTCGCTGCCGACCTCGACCACATCTCCCGCCAGTTCGTGGCCCAGAACCGCCGGCGGCACGATCATGCGGGCATGGTAGCCCCGACGAAACACCTTGAGGTCGGTGCCGCAGGTCAGCGCGACATCCACCTTGACCAGCACGTCGGAGGGTTCGAGCCGTGGAACGCTGACCTGTTCCACCCGCAGTTCCTCTTTGCCGTAGAGCACGGCGGCCATCATTTCCGTTTTCACAATAACTCACCTCTAGGGGTGCACAATGATCTTTAGAGAATGGCCGTCCGGGTGGGTGGCCATCCGAATGCCGGCGTGAATTTGGTCCAAGGGCAGACGGTGCGAAATCAAATCCTCGACCGGTAAATCCCCGTCAAACACTAATCCCGCCGATTCCTGCTGCAAGTCTATATCGGCGCTGTAGCAGCCTAACACGGTGCGCTCCTGCGCGCAAATGCCCGCCCCGTCCAGCTCGACCTTTTCCCGCGCAGAGGTCTGCGCGAACAAGAGGATCCGCGCGCCCGGCCGGCTCAGACGCATGGCCTGTTCGACCACTCCCGGCCCCGCCGCCGCCACAAAGACGGCATCGGCCCCGCGGCCCTCGGTCGCCGCCAGTATCCACTCGGCTGCCTCGTTGCCGGTGGGATCAAAGGCCTGGGAGGCGCCCAGTTTCCGCGCCAGATGGCGGCGTGGCTCCAACACGTCGGTGGCAAACACCACCGGCCCCCGCCGCGCCAGCAGCATGGTGAACAGCAACCCGATGGGTCCCTGTCCCAATACTGCCACCGTTTCCCCGGCCTGAATCTCTGATTTTACAACAGCTTTGAGGCAAGTGTTCACTGGTTCTACAAAACAGGCCCGGTCAAAACTCACCCTGGGGGGTATGCGGACCACCCCGCCGCGGACAATCCAGTCCATCACCCGGACGTATTGGGCGAAGCCACCGCCGGCCGGCTCAAAGCCCGCCGTAATGCCCACCCGCTTGTAAACCTCGCATTGCGCGTACAGGCGATGCCGGCAATAGAAGCAGTTACGGCAAGGGATGTGATGAAATAGGGCTACCCGGTCGCCAGGCCGGAAGCCTTCCGCGCCGGGGCCTGCCTCGACGACGACCCCGGCCGTTTCGTGACCGTAAATCCTGGGCGGCGGCAGCAGGTCGTAGGCGATCTTCTTCAGGTCGGTGTGACAGATGCCGCACGCCTCGACCCGCACCAGCAGCTCGCCCGGGCCGATTTGCGGGATGGGCGTCGGCTCGACCTTCACCGTCTGATGGCCGCGATACACAGCAGCCTGCATCAGGCCGTCCTTGAGCCCCCGCTCAGTGGTCGCTGCCGTCGCTGTTGCCTCAGCCTTCAAATTGAACACTCCCAAAAAACGCTCCCAGCGCCCGGGCGGCCTGCCTTGCCCGGCGCCAGAAAAGTAACAATTCTTTCCACCGCGCCGGGCTCAGGCCGGCTTGGGCAACCACCCGTGCCTTGGAAAACCTGCCGTCGTCCAGCAGAGCCCGGTTATAGTCGATGGCGAACGACGCTGTCACGTCGTCGCTCACGGCGCGGATGCAGTAAAAGGGCAGGTTCCGCTTTTTGGCTTCGGCTGCCACGCCTGCCGCTTCCATCTCCACCGCCAGGGCTCCGGTTAATCGAAGCTCTCTCTTCCCCTGCGCGGACTGCACAAACCGATCGACCGTCAGCACGATTCCGCGCCCTATCCCGCCGGCCGGCGCCCCCTTCGGCCAGCAAGCAGGAAACTCGGCCGGTGGATCGAGCGACAAAACTCGATCCGCCACCACCACCTGGCCGGGCCGCAGCGCCGGGTCTAGGCCGCCGCACCAGCCGGTGGAAACCAGAGCGCGCAGCAGATACTGCCCGGCAGCCCGCTCGACGGCCCGCGCCGCGTTGGCTCGGCCCGCGCCGCTGGCCGCCAGAACCACCGGCCTTCCGCCCAGCAGGCCGACCCTCGACCACTCGAGATCCAACCTGGCGCGCGATCTCTTGCTCAACTGCCCGGCGATGGGCTCCAGCTCCATGCGGCTGGAGGCCACGATCAGCAGTAATGGTTCTCGCGAAACCACTCAATCGCGCGCCGCAGCGCTTCTTCCACCGGTCCGGGCTGGAAACCCAGCTCCCGCTCGGCCTTGTCGGTGCGCACAAACATTTTCTTGCGCGACATCCGAACCGCTTCGAGCGAAGCCCGCGGCTCCTTGCTCGTCACGCGGGCCCAGGCTGTTCCGACCGCGGCATAGGTCCAGGCCACGGCGTACGGAATCTGCACCTTAGGCGCCGGCCTTCCGCCGAGCCGTCCCAGCTCCTCCAGGATCTCCCGGAGGGTCATGTTCCGGGCGCCCAAAATGTAGCGCTCGCCCGGGCGCCCGCGCTCGGCCGCCAACAGATGGCCCAGCGCCACATCACGGACATCCACCAGGTTCAGGCCCGTATCCACATAGGCCGGCGTACGGCCCAGCAGAAAGTCCACGATGATCCGTCCGGTCGGGGTCGGCTTGATATCCCGATCCCCCACCGGCGCCGTGGGATTCACCACCACCACCGGCAAGCCGCCCCGGGCATATTCGAGCGCCACCTGCTCGGCCAGGAACTTGGAGCGCTTGTAAGCGCCCGCCATGTCGCCCAGGCTCACCGGAGACTGTTCGTCGCCGGGCGTCCCATCACCTATTACACCAATGCATCCCACCGTGCTGGTGTAGACGACGCGCCGGACCCCGGCCCCCCGCGCCGCTTCCAGCAAGTTCCGGGTCCCGTCCACGTTGGAGCGGTACAACTCCGACGGGTCGGGCGCCCACAGCCGGTAATCGGCTGCCAGGTGGTAGACCAACTCGCAACCGGCCGCCGCCCGAGCTCAAGGCCCAGCTCAGCATCCGAAAGCCGTCGCCCAACTTCGAGTTAATGCCCAGAGCGGCGGAGGGCTCATAGCCGCAGTGCACCATGCAGTCCTGGCAGCGCGGATCGGGGCCGCCGTGCCCGTAGTTTTCCCACGGCGTCTGGGTCATCAATTCCTCGAAGGTCTTGTAGTGCCCGTCGGTGATCAGGTAGCAGGGGCCCTTCCAGCCTTTCACGTTGTAGGTCGGGTTCCCCCACGCCGTGCAGGGCAGCTCCCGGGCTCCCTGCAGGAATTCCTGATAAGCCGGCGTGTTGTTCAGCTTGAACCGGCGGCCGATCCGGTCAATGCCCTTGAACTTTTCGCGGATGTCCTCGCGGCTGAGGAAAATCTCCCGGTTCTCCACTGCGGTGTAGCCGTAAGCAGGCGAAAGCATGTGGCCGTCGACATCAAACTGCTCGAGGTACTCGAACAGGGCCTCAATCTCTTTCATATCCGTTTCCTTGTAGACGGTGGTGTTGGTGCAGACCAGGAAACCGGCGGCCTTGGCGGCCTTGACGCCCTCGATGGCTTCGCGGAAAACGCCTTCACGCTCCACGCAAATGTCGTGGGTCTTCTCCAACCCGTCCAGGTGGACGTTGAAGAAGAAGCGGCGGTCCGGGTGAAACTCGTGCAGCCGCTTCACCAGGAACATGCCGTTGGTGCAGAGATAGATATGACGCTTGCGCTCCAGGATACCCTTCACCAGCTCGCCGATCTGGGGGTACATCATCGGCTCGCCGCCGCAGATGGAGACGATGGGCGCGCCGCATTCCTCGACGGCGGCCAAGCATTCCTCGAGCGGCAGCCGCTCGGTGATGGTCGATTCGTACTCCCGGATGCGACCGCAGCCAGTGCAGGTGAGGTTGCAGGCATGCAGCGGCTCGAGCATCAGCACCAGCGGGAACCGCTTCTTCAGCATGGGATTCCGGGCCAGGGCGCCGGTGGTCGAAGTGGCTCCATCCGCCACGGCCCCGGTAGGGGCGCCCTTTTCACCGAGGATGGGAAACAGCTCGTTGGCCGCCAGCCGGGGCGCCGCATCGCGCTGCCATTCCGGGCGGGGCCGGGCCTTGTTCTTGAGGATGTATCCCGCCATGGAGGCGGCCATGCCGATCAAACCCGGGGGAAGCCCGTGCCGGTGAACCACGGCTCATCCCAGCCACCGGAAGTGTTCTGCGTCTCTAGGAGGTATTGCAGGCCCCGGCGGACGCTGCTGCTCGAATAGTCGCCCGTGGCGAACAGGCCCATCAGAGCCCAGGCGGTTTGAGAAGCCGTGCTAGGGCCGCACCCCCTTAAGGAGGGGTTGTCGTAGCTGGCGCAGGATTCGCCCCAGCCACCGTCGGCGTTCTGGAAGGAACGGATCCATTCGCCGGCCTGGATGATCCGGGCCTCGCGAGGATCGACCCCGGCGGCCCGCAGCCCGCGCAGGGCGAAACAGGTCCCGTAAATATAATTGACTCCCCAGCGGCCTATCCAGCTTCCGTCCGGCTCTTGCGTCTTTCGCAGGTAGGCGATGCCGCGGGCTACGGCCGGATGGTTCCGGTCCAGGCCCATGGCGCACAGGGCTTCCAGAACCCGCCCCGTGATGTCGGCGCAGGACGGATCGAGCATGGCGTTATGGTCGGCGAAGGGGACCTGGGTCAGAATCCACCGGTCGTTGTCCTTGTCGAAGGCCGCCCAGCCTCCATCCTTCGATTGCATCGAAAGGACCCACTCGAGAGCCCTCCGCTCGGTCCCCCGCTGCGCCTCGCGGTCCAACGCCTGGGCGTACCGCAGCGCCAGCAGAACCATGGCCGTGTCGTCAATATCGGGGTAAGACTCGTTGGCGTATTCGAAATACCACCCGCCCGGCTCGGCCTGGCGGTTCTTCACCGCCCAATCGCCCCGGCGACGGACTTCTTTCGCTAAAAGCCAGTCGGCAGAGCGGGCCAAAGCTGCCTCGACGTGCCGGTCGCCTTCGGCATTGGCGACTCCCAGCGCAAACGCCGCGAGGGCCGTATCCCACACCGGCGAAAAGCACGGCTGCAGGCGCAGCGTGCCATGCTCCCGGATGGACAGATCCTCAAACTGCCGGATCGCCCGGCGCAAAATCGGATGCCCGGGGCCATAGCCCAACTCGGTCAGGGCCAGGATCGAGTTCAACATCGAGGGGAAGATGGCGCCCAAGCCGTCGGAAGTTTCCATCCGCTCGAGAATCCACTTCTCCGCCTCCCGAATGGCCTTCTTGCGCATCGGCAGGAAGCCGGACCTCTCCCAGATCTTGAGCAGGCGGTCCAGGGCCCAAAAACCATCGGCCCAGCTCCACCCCAGCCGCCGCGCGCCTCGACGTTGGCGGGCATAGAGTTCGGCGAGGTTAAAGCCTGCCGGCACTGGCTTCCTGGGCCGCAGGGCGCAAAGGATCGACAGCGGGACCACGATCGCCCGGGTCCAGGAAGACATCTCGTAGATGTTGATATAGGCCGACGGCGATAAGAGAATCAGTTCCGGCGGGATGGTGGGCGTCTTCTCGACTTCGTAGAGGCCGAAAAAGCTGAGGTAAATGCGGGTGTAGCTGTTGGCTTTATCGAGGCCACCCTGCTCCAGAATGCACTGGCAAGCCGCCTTCATGTGCGGCGCATCCGGCGAGTCGCCGGCGAGCTTCAGCGCAAAATAGGCTTTCACGGTGGCGCTGATGTCGTCCGGCCCGCCGGGGTAAATGCTCCAACCGCCCGATTCGTTCTGGCCTTCGCGGATATAGCAGGCCGCTTCGCAGACCTTATGGGCCTCTTTCGGATGCCAGGAGCTGTCCGGCGAAGGGGGATCCGTCCAAAGCTGAAGCAGGATGTAGTCGGACTCCAGGGTAGTGTCGGCTTCGAGCTCTCCTACCCAATAGCCTTCCGGCGAATGGAGGTTCAGCAGGCGCCGGGAAGCGCGCCGGATGGCCTCACCCAAACTGCCGGATTCCTCGGGTGCGGCCCGGCCGGAGCCGGGAAAGCTCGAGGCTGCCTGGCTATCAACCGTCATAGGGTGGATATGGTGGTTAGACGCTTGGAAACGTCGGCAAGTTCTGGCGGAAGAGCAAAACGAACGTCCTCTTCGACCAATTCCACCTCCTCGACCCGGTGGAAGCCGTAATCGTGGA
>JACQDG010000162.1 GCA_016201185.1 Acidobacteriota bacterium
GCCCAGATCTCCGCCGGATTTCAACAAGGAGGAGCAAATGAAAGCACGATGGGAGTACTCCATGACAACACAAATACTCGCGGTGGTGCTTACCGCACTTCTGAGCGGCAATTGCTTTGGACGGACTCAATCCTCCAACCGTCCCTCGCCTAAAGAACAGGTCCGCGCGATCGATACCCGCAGCCCTGTGGAAGTGCGCTTCATTGACGGTTCCAAGCTGCGAGGCTGGATTGGCGAAGTCTCCGATACCGGCTTCGTATTGAGCCATGAAAAGAAGCGCCAGTTGACGAATTCGCAGGTAGCCTTCAACCAGATCAAGGCTGTAAAACAAGTTAAGAGCGTCAAACCGAGCCACACGGCCCGTAACGTCCTGATCGGCGTAGGCATTACTGTGGTTGCGATCGGCATCATCTTTGGGATCTTTGTGGCATCGCACCCGCTGGGATAAGTTCACCGGCAGCCTGGCATTTGCCGATGAATCTTACTATCAAGCGTGCCGTGACTGCCGACAAGGAGGTCTGAAAATGCAAATTGTACCTGCGCTGAGGCGTGCTCTGCCGCTTGTCATCTCGATGTGTCTGCTCGCCACTCGGGCGCCGGCGGAAGACAGACTTCGTCTGCGCTGGAATGACCTTGCTCCTCTCATTACCGGCAAACGTGTCTGGCTTCCATTGAACGAGGGCGTCCGGGTTGCGGGCACAGTCCGGGAGGTGGAGTCCACAGGGCTCAAGGTCGAGGTCACCAAGACGTCCGATCGAAAGACCTACCCAAAAGGCCTGGTGTCGATACCACGTTCCATGGTGTCCACCATCCAGTTAAACAAGCCGTCCGGCCACAAGGGAGTCATCATCGGTGGCGCCGTCGGTGGGGGTACTGGGGCCGCCCTTGGCGGCGTGCTGGGCCTAGTGGTGGTCAGTGAGGGAGTGATGGCGGCAGGCATTGGTGGCCCGATCGCGATTGGTTTGCTGGTCGGATGGCTCATCGACAGCATTGCTCATCACGGGGGAATGCGCATCACAGTCATGCCGGATTGATTACTACCTTGCCGGGTTACAAAGAATGAAGCCCCCTTAAAGGATAATCTGTGCATCGAACGGCCTGTGTGCTGCTGTTGTTATTCTGTTTGCTTGCCGGGCCGATTACCGCCGCGAACGCGGACTGGGCCGCGGTAGAAGGGCTCCCAGCAGGCGAGCGCATTCAAGTGGATTTGTCGACCGGCAAGACCCTGAAGGGAACGATCGACCATCTAACCGCGGAAACGGTGTACCTTCGGAGCAAAGATAAGACGCTCAACGCAAATCGCCAGGACGTCACCCGCGTGTACCGGCAGAAGCCCGGAAAAGGAGCTTTAAAACATTGGGTGCGCCTACGACTTTCCCCAGCCTGACTCTGGTCGAGGACGGCTACCCAACGCCAGGATCGGGCGCCAACGGCGGCGGCGCCGCGCAGGGTATGAGGTCGTGAAAAGCGATCCCTTCTCGACCGAAAACGTCACTATCCCGTCACCATCTGCCCCGGCCTTGCAGGTCCCGTGCCCTGTCACGAGCCGGCCCATTCGATGCACGTTCAAGACATGCAAGTAGCGGTCTCGTTCGCGCCGGTCAGCCCGGTGATGACCTCGAACGGCCCCGCGCCCGAGCCGCGCTTTGCGGCTACTGGAACACCAGCCGGCATCCCGTGAAGGGGCCCCGTCAATACCCCGTAATACAAGGCTTTGGCTTCGCAGCTTCGAGCGCCGGTGGCGGTGGACTGACAGGCGGGAATGCCTGTCCCACCGGGCTCAATTTAAGCGCGCGGCGAATTCGCGGGCCAGAGGCTCGGCCTCCTGCTCGGCGAGGCCGATAAAGCCGGTGAAGAAGACCCCTTTTTGAAATTCCCGCCGACGCCGTCCGCTCGGAAGGGGCAGGCGTGCCGGAGGCTTGTGCAATTCGATAGAATAGCGGTTTCCACATGGCCGACGCACCGGCAAAGCCCGAGTCGTTTGAAGCCGCCCTGGTCGAGCTCGAGAAGATCGTCAAGGAGCTCGAAAACGGCGACCTGCCGCTCGAAAAGTCGCTCGAGCTGTTCGAGAAGGGCATGGAGCTGAGTGCGAGCTGCCGCAAACAGCTCAGCGCGGCTGAGTCCCGTGTAGAAATTCTGCTCAAAAAAGAAGGCAAGGTGGAGGCGGCGCCGTTCGAGCTCGAAGACGGCGAAGCCGGGAACCGCTAGCCCGTGTCCCTCCCCGTCTCAATCCAGGATTATCGCCGTACGCAGCAGGCGCGCATTGACGAGGCGCTGGAGCGGCTTTCCCCGCCGGAGTCCGAGTATCCACTCACGATCCACCGGGCCATGCGCTACAGCCTGTTTGCCGGCGGCAAGCGGATCCGGCCAATCCTGTGCCTGGAGGCCGCGGCCTCGGTCGCGGATTCCTCTCCCGGGGTCGAGGTTCCCGCCTGCGCCCTGGAGATGATCCATACCTACTCGCTGATCCACGACGATTTGCCGGCGCTGGATAACGACGACTACCGGCGGGGCCGGCCGAGCTGCCACAAGGCCTTCGGGGAGGCCATCGCGATCCTGGCCGGGGATGCGCTGTTGACACGCGCTTTCCAGGTGGTGGCGGAAGGGACAGGCGTTCCGGCGGCCAGGCAAGTGGGGGTGGTGCGGGAACTCGCGCAGGCCGCCGGCACGGTCAATGGCATGATCGGAGGGCAAGTGGCCGATCTGGAGGCCGAGGGCAAGCCGGTCGAGGAGGAGCACCTGCACTACATTCACCGCGCGAAAACGGCGGCGCTGATCCGGGCGGCAGTGCGGGTAGGAGGGATTTATGCCGGGGCGAGCGAGGAGCAGCTCGAGGCGCTGAGCCGCTACGGCGGGCGGATCGGCCTGGCCTTCCAGATCGTGGACGACGTGCTCGACGTGGTCGAATCGACGGAGGGGTTGGGAAAAACGGCGGGCAAGGACGCGGCGCAGAAAAAGGCCACTTTTCCGGCCCTGTATGGCGTGGAGCGGTCCCGGCGGATGGCGCAGCAGGCGGAGATGGAGGCGCTCGCCGCGCTGGAGATATTCGGCGAGCGGGCGCGGCGGCTGCGGGAGCTGGCAGCGCTGATTGTCGAGCGCAGCGCATGAGCGCGGCTGGAGCAAAGAAAGCCCGGCTCGACCGGCTGCTGGTCGAGCGAGGGCTGGCCGAATCGCGGGAAAAGGCGCAGGCGCTGATTCTGGCCGGCCAGGTGCGGGTTGATGGGCAGAAGGCGGAGAAGCCGGGCCATGCCGTACCGGCCGGCGTGGAGTTGCAGGTGCTTGGCCCGCCTTTGAAGTACGTGAGCCGGGGCGGGCTGAAGCTGGAGGCTGCCCTCGAGCGGTTCGCGATTGATGTGCAAGGAAAGGTCTGCCTGGATATCGGGGCCTCGACCGGGGGCTTCACCGATTGTCTGCTCCAGCGGGGAGCGGCGCGGGTGTACGCGGTCGATGTGGGGGCCGGCCAACTGGATTGGAAGTTGCGCCGGGATCCCCGGGTGGCGGTGCGGGAGGGCATCAATGCCCGGTACCTCAAGTGGGAGGGAGTTGGCGAGCCGGTTGATCTGGTAACCTGTGATGTCAGTTTTATTTCAGTGACGCTGATTTTGCCCGTTTTGGCCCCGTTTTTGCGGGAGGGAAGCCGCATCGTGGTGTTGGCTAAGCCGCAGTTTGAGGCCGGACGGGGGCAGGTCGGGAAAGGCGGCATTGTGCGGGATCCAGAGGTGCAAAGCCGGGTGGTGGAGAAGGTGAGCCGGGCGGTGGGGGCGCTGGGGTTCCGGCAGGTCGAGGCCATGGAAAGCCCCATATTGGGGGCGGAAGGGAACCGGGAATTCCTGGTGTACGGTGGGGAATTCCGGCGCCGATAGACGCCGATTTTATGTTCCAGACGATAGGGATCATCTCCAAGCCGCGCCGGCCCGATCTTGCCGAGATCGTCCCGGGGCTGCTCGGCTGGCTGAAGGAGCGGGGTCTTACATATCAGTACGACCTTGAGACCGCCGCCGTCCTGGGCGCCACCGACGGACGGAAGCGCGAGGACCTTGCGGCCGGCGTGGACCTGCTGGTGGTGCTGGGCGGCGATGGGACGCTGCTTTCGGCGGCGCGGGCGGTGGGGGGAAGGGATATCCCGCTGCTGGCGGTGAACCTGGGCGGCCTGGGCTTCCTGATGACCACGGGTCCGCACGAGCTTTACTCTGTGCTGGAGCGCGTGCTCGAAGGAGATTTCCACTTGCAGTACCGCACCATGCTGCGCGGGCAGGTGTTGCGGGAGGGGGCGGCGGTGGCCACCTACGACGCGCTGAACGACGTGGTCATCAACAAGGCGGCTATGGCCCGGCTGATCGAAATGGACGCTTATGTGGATGAGGAATTCGTGTGCAGCTACCGGGCAGACGGGCTGATCCTTGCAACCCCCACGGGCTCCACCGCTTATTCTCTTTCAGCCGGCGGCCCAGTGATCGTCCCTTCGGTGGCGGCGCTGCTTCTTACCCCCATCTGCCCTCACAGCCTCACCAACCGGCCGGTGGTTTTTCCCGACACGGCGCAGGTGGAGGTGGAGGTTAGGAGCACTGACGATGCCTCCTATCTCACCGTAGACGGCCAGGTGGGCTTGGCCCTGCGCAACACGGACCGCATCCGGTGCCATTACTCGCCGAACCGCGTGCAGTTGATCCAGCCGCAGCGCTTGCGGTTCTTCGAGGTGCTGCGCGACAAGATGAAGTGGGGGGAGCGGTGAGAATACCAGTACGCTTCGCAGTTATCTTTTTCCTGGCGCTTGTTTCGCTCGAGGCGCAGTGGGTTTCTTTGTTCAACGGAAAAGACCTGAGCGGGTGGAAGCCGGCCGGGAACGCGGCGTGGAAGGTCGAGAGCGGGGTGATTGTTGGACAGTGGGACCCGGCCAAACCCGGCGGCGGCTGGCTGATGTCGGAGCGGGAATTCTCGGATTTCGTTCTGCAAGTGGAGTTCCGGGGCGAGCCCAAGCACGCCAACAGCGGGGTGGCCATCCGCGACCCGTTGCACGGCGCCAAGGACCCGGCCTACAGCGGCTATGAGATCCAGATTCTCGACATCCCCGACGCCAAAATGCCTACCGGCAGCGTCTACAACGTGCAGAAGGCAAAATATGTGCCGCTGAAGGACGGGTGGAACTCGATGGAGATCACCGCGCGGGGCACGCACATCGTGGTCCTGCTGAACGGGGAAAAGGTGGCTGAGACGGACGACGACCGGTCACTCCAGGGATCGGTCGGATTTCAGTCCCACAGCCAGGGGGAAGTGATCTACTTCCGCAACATCCGCATCCAGAAGCTGAAATAAATGAAGCCGCCGATGCACGCCGATGCACGCCGATATAAAGCCTTTCATCTGCGTTTATCTGCTTTTATCTGCGGCTTTCTTTGGGTTTCGGTTGTCTTAGGCGCGGCCCAGTACGACTTAGTTATACAAAATGCCCGGGTGCTGGACGGCACGGGCAACCCATGGTTCCGGGCGGACATCGGCATCGCCGGCGGAAAGATCGTCGCGGTGGGGAAGCTCGAGGCGGCCGGGGCCGCGCGGGTCATCGACGCACGGGAGCGGATGGTGGCTCCGGGCTTCATCGACGTTCACACCCACATCGAAATTGAGGACGGCATTTTAGAGCGGCCGGAGGCGCGGAACTTCATCACCGACGGCGTGACGACGGTCGTCACCGGCAATTGCGGCCTCTCGCGGACCGATGTGGCGAAGTTTTTTGCTGAGCTGGAGGCGAAAGGTCCGGCCATCAATGTGGCGACGCTGATCGGGCACAACTCGGTGCGGGAGGCCGTGATGGGGACGGCCAACCGGCAACCCACCGCGGAGGAGATGGACCGGATGCGGGCCCTGGTCGAACAGGCCATGCGGTACGGGGCGGTGGGGTTTTCGACCGGCCTTATCTACGTTCCGGGGACCTACTCGAAGAGCGAGGAGGTGGTCGAGCTGGCCAAAACCGCCGCGCGCTACGGCGGGGTTTACGCGAGCCACATGCGCGACGAAGGCGAGAAAGTGCTGGATGCCATTGCAGAAGCCCTGCGCGTGGGGCGCGAGGCGCACATGCCGGTGGAGCTTTCGCACTTCAAGATCGACAACCAGCGGCTGTGGGGCTGGAGCGAAAAGACCCTGGCGGCGGTGGAGGCGGCGCGGCGGGAAGGGATCGACGTGGTGGTGGACCAATACCCTTACACGTCTTCGAGCACCAACATCGGCATGCTGCTGCCCAGTTGGGCGCTGGCCGATGGCCCGGAGCAGATCCGGCAGCGGCTGACCGACCCGGCCACTAAGGCCAAGATCATACAGGAAATGGAGGACCGCTGGGCGGGGCGCCACGGGCGAAAGCGGCTCGACTGGGCCCACGTC
The DNA here is from genome assembly GCA_016201185.1 of Acidobacteriota bacterium. Taxonomy (GTDB): domain Bacteria; phylum Acidobacteriota; class Terriglobia; order Bryobacterales; family JACQDG01; genus JACQDG01. Next base: position 6,373 of record JACQDG010000162.1, read on the forward strand.
GCGCAGTGTAAATGGGACCCAAGCCTGGAGGGCAAGACGATTACCCAGATCACGCAGGAGAAGGGGCGCAAGGTCGAGTGGGCCGAGGAGTTCCAGACGGTGTTCGACATTCTGCTGGGCGGCGGCGCGACGATGGTGTACGACTCGATGGGTCCGCAGGACGTGGAGCGGATTTTGCGGTACCCGAACACGGCCGTGGCCAGCGACGCGGTGGGCATTCCGGAGTTCGGCGTCGGCGTCCCCCACCCGCGCTCTTACGGCACCAACACCCGGGTCATTTCCAAATATGTGCGGGAGCTGGGGGTGATCACGCTGGAGGAGGCGGTGCGGAAGATGACGTCGCTGCCGGCGCGGACCTTCGGCTTCCGCGACCGAGGCCAGGTGCGGGAAGGCTTCTGGGCCGACCTGCTGATCTTCGATCCGGCGCGCGTGGCTGACCTGGCGACCTTCGAGAAGCCCCATCAGTACTCCGCTGGTTTCGACTATGTGCTGGTGAATGGAGTGCCGGTGATCGAGGAAGGACGGGCTGGCGAGGCGCGGCCGGGGCGGGTGGTACGGCGGGCGTCCGCGAATTGAAGGAAGTATGTCTGCGC
>JACQDG010000163.1 GCA_016201185.1 Acidobacteriota bacterium
CACCTGCAGGAGGAAGGAAATGCCGTCCATCTCCGGCATGAGATAGTCGGAGATGACCAGGTCCACGCTGCGCTGCTTGATCAGCTCCACCCCCCCGGCGGGGGTGTTGCAGGTGTGCACGTCGTAGTCGGTCTCGAGCATCAGGAACGACTTGATGCTGACCAGCACCATTTCTTCGTCGTCTACCACAAGGATGACTGGCTGTCTGTCGGGGGAGAACATGATGTCAGGATGAGGAGGTCTTCCATTGTATCGGCAAACTGATGGTGAAGGTAGTCCCGCGGCCGACTTCGCTTTCGACCTCGATCGTGCCCTTGTGGTCCTGGACGATCCTCTGGCAGATGGCCAGGCCCAGGCCGGTGCCCACTCCGGCGCTCTTGGTGGTGAAGCCGGTATCGAAGATGCGGGCGAGATGCTCGGGCTTGATGCCGGAACCGCTGTCGGAGATCCGGATGCGGACCAGCTCGCCGTCGCGCCAGGTGCGGATGGTGATGGTTCCCTTGCCTTGGATGGCGTGGGCCGCGTTCACGAACATGTTCATGAAGACCTGGTTGAGCTGGTTCGTATGGCCGGCCACCTTGGGGATGTCGCCGAATTCCTTGACTACGGTGATGCGGTTCTTCAGCTCGTGGTGCACCAGGGTGAGGGTGCTCTCCAGCCCCTCGTGCAGGTCGATGTTCTGCACCTCGGCCTCGTCCAGGCGGGCGAAATTGCGCAGGCTGCGCACGATGCCGATGATGCGGTCGCAGGCGAGCTGGTTGACGCGAGCGATATCCTCGAGCATGCCCAGCACGCGGTTCAGGTCGCGGTTGTTGCGAAACGATTCCGGGCAGCTTTCGCCGCCGATGATCTCGCGCAGCTTGGCCAGGGAGCGGTTCAGCACGTCGCTGTTGCTGGTGATGGTGCCGATGGGGGTGTGCATGTCGTGGGCGATGCCGGCGACTAGTGCTCCCAAGGCGGCCATCTTCTCCTGGGCGTACAGTTGCTGGTTGGTGCGCTGCAAGGCTTCGGTCCGCTGCTCGACGAGTTGCTCGAGCTGCTCCGTTCGGCGCTTCACCTCGGCCTCGAGCACCTTGGAGTGCTCGGCGACGGCGCCGTAGGAGGCCAGCAGCTCGCTGTGGATGCGGTCCGTCTCCTCCCGGATCAGCTTGTTGTCCATCTGCAAGCGGCAATAGGAAAAGGCCGGCCGGAGCCAGAGGTCCAGCTCCGAGCGAGAGGAAAGATAAGCGAGGGCGCCGTTCTCTAGGGCCCAACGGCGCAAGTCGGCGCGGTCCGCCGGGCCAAGAATGATTACCGGGGGCGGGTATTCCTGCTGCGCCAGCTCGGGCAGAAGCTCGGTCGCAAGACCGGCCTCTATCACCACCACCGCCGCCGGGGTTTCCGCTAGGAGGCGATGGGCGGAGGCCGCATCTGCAGCCCGGTGGACCTCGGCGGCCGAAGCAACGGAAGCGGGCAGCGCGGGATCGGAGGAGACCAGCAGCAGCCTCTCCGCGTCAGTCTTGGGGCCGGACCCGGAGGGCGATTCCGAGGGCATGTCTGGACCAGGGCCGGTTCGGGACGCTTCAGGCATTGGGCATACTCTTGGTGGCGCCACTCAGGCCGCGGGTCAGCTCGGTCCGCATGCGCTTCACCAGCGCGGTGAACATCTTCTGAGTCATTTCGGCATGGTCGGCCAGAAGATCAAAGAAGTCCTCGCGCTCGATTTTCAGCAGCCAGGTGTCTTCGGCGCACGTGGCGGTAGCCATGCTGGGCTGGTCGTCGAACAGGGCCCACTTGCCCAGGGTCTCGCCGGGGCCCATGGTGGAGATTTCACGGTTGCCGCGGGTGAGCTGGACCTTTCCTTCCAGCAGCACATAGAGGGCGTCGGAGCTGCCGTTCTCCTTGAACAGGACAGTGCCGGCCGGGAAGTGGATCTGGGCGGCGATGGAGGCGGCCAGGGCCAGCACGTCCGTCTCCACGTTGCTGAACAGCTCGACCTTCTGGAGGCGGATCGCTTTATCGAGGGTGCTCAGGGTCTCCATGGGTTCAAGAAGCGAGCGGGGGCGTAGGCGCTCCTGGCATAGCCGTGGCCGGGGCGGCGATGGAGTCCCGGCGTCGGCTGCGGACGGTGCGGATCGTTTCCCGCAGCAGCGCATCGTCCGCATCCAGCAGCAGGTCGAGCAGCGGCTCGAACTCCGGAAGGTCCTGGTCCGCCACGGCGTAGGTGGCGCAGGACTGCAGCCAGGGGTCAGGCTCGGCCAGCAGCTCGCGCAACGCCTGCGCGTAACTGTACACCCCGATGCCGAGCTGAGAACGGGCGAATTCCATCACCCGCTCCGGCGAGCGGTCCTCCAGAACGGGAAGCAGCATTTGCCGCACGGGATTTACCAGGACGGTGTCCAGGAACTCCAGCGCGTTGGCGCGCAGGTCGCGCCGGCCGCTGGTCACGCCGTGATAGGCATCATTAATATCTTTAGCGGGATATAGCAGGCCGATAAGCCGGAAGATGATCTCGAGCCTCCGGGCCATCTGCTCGGCAAGCGCCCGGCGCAGAAAGCGGGTGCCCGCCTGCGGGCCGTTCTGCGGGACGCACTGCAGGATGCTCAGGCGGCGGTAGTAGCCCCGGAGCTGGCTCAAGATGAGGGGCGTGATCCGGTTGGGGTCGAAGCGGACCTCGGGCTGCTTGAGCCGGATGCGGCTCAGGGCGCGCAGGGCCTGGTAGGCCAGGGTCAGGTCGGGCTGCTCCAGGTGCTGAACCAGGAAATCGGCGGACCGCTGGCCCCCGTTGGCGGCGAAGACGCGCGGCAGGTTGCGGCGGATTTTCAGCGGCACGCGGGCGTCCTCGATCGCCTGGTGGATGACGGGCAGAATCTCTTCCCCGAAGGCGGCCAGCGCCTCGCGCACCTCGGTTTTGAGTCGGCGGTCTCCGGCGCGCTCGATCAACAGGGGTACCAGGTCCAGGCGGCGAGTGCGGCCCGCGCTGATGACGGCGGCGCGAACGATCTCCGGACTGGAATCGCTCAGGAAGTCGCCCAGGGCGGACTGGCAAGGCAGGTCGGCGGGGACCAGGCCGAGCAGTTCCGCCGCCTGTAGCCGGTAAGGACCGTTGCGGCGGCGGGCTGCTTCTACAAAAGCAGTGAAGGTCTGGTAGGCCTGCTCGCGATAGGCCGGGTCGCCCTTGGCGACCAGGCGGGCCATGGCCGTGCCGCGAAGAACGGCGTGGGGAGATTCCAGCAGTTCCTTCCGGGAAAGGTGGGCTTCGGCAGTATCGTTGCGCTCCAGGTAGTCGAGGCCAGCCCACAGCGACTCGACGTGGTCATCCAGGTAGAGGAAGCGCACTACCTGCTCGGCGCAATCCGGGACGCTTTTCGCCGCCACCATGGCTATGGCCTTGCGGCGGATGGCCGGCGAGACGTGCGTCAGCAGGCTCGCCAAGTGGGCGTAGGCGACGTTGAATTGGCCGTATTGCAGCCAGCCGAGGCCGCTCTCCACCGCCCGCTCGTCGGAACTGGCCAGCGAGGCGGCCAGGTCCTCGGAGGGCGCTGAGCCGGCCAGCTCACTCAGCAGCGTGTCGGGGCTGACGTCGCGGCGCTCGATGCTGCTGCGCAAGGTGTTGACGTACTCCCGCCGCAGCATCCAGGCCACCCCCAGCCAGGGGAGCACCAGGGCCAGGTTCACCCAGCTCAGCCGCTGGACGCTGAAGTTCCACACCGAGGCCAGCAGGATGAGAAGCAGCGCCCCCAGCCCGTCGGCCGACCGCGTCGCCACCATGTCGATGAACGACTTGGCCTGCTGCCGGACCCGGCCCGGCAGGGGCACGTAGAGCAGCTCGGTCGAGGAGCGGTCGATGGAGTGCCGGAAGGCGCCGTCAAAGCCCTTCAGCAGGACGCCGGCCAGCAGTCCGGCGGAAAACAGCAGGATGCTCGAGCCCAGCAGCATCGAGATCGGCAGCACGAAGATGGCGAAGTTCAATCCGAACCAGCGCATCACGCGGCTGCTGAGCATCAGGTGCATGAGGAAGGAGAACAGGGCCAGGTAGGCGGAAAAGCCGGCAAAGAAGGACGTCATCCCGTCGCGGTTTACCAGGTCGCCGTGGGTAAAGTACGCCCGCACGATGAACTTGAACTGGTAGTCCACCATGATGTTCAGCACCGCCGAAAGGACCACCATTACCGTCATCAGGGTGAGGTAGCGGTTGGAAAAGACGGCGTGGATGCTTTCGGCCAGGCTGGTGGGCTGGGGCTGCTTGCCAGCATGGGCGGCGGCCGGGGCCAGGGTCTTGGAACTGTGCCAGAGATAATTCACAATGCCGGCGCAGGCGACGGGAAAGGCCACGTAGGTCAGCAGCAGGTTTGGAGTGCCGATCACCGGGGCCATCTGGTGGCTGAACAGCCCGCCCAGGGCGGCGCCCAGAATGCCGCCGCTGCCCACGTAAGGAAACAGGCGGCGGGCCTGACGGGTGGTGAAAATGTGATTGGCCAGGGTCCACACCTGGGTCGGAATGATGACCGCGTAGATCCCGGTCCAGACGTAGATGACCGCCGGCATCCAGTCCAGGCGAAGCCGCAGGAGCCACCAGAACAGGACCAGGTGAGAGGCGAAAAAGAGCTGAGTGTAAATGACCAGCAGGTTCTGCGGCAGCCGGACTGACAGCTTGATATAGAGCGAGGCGACCAGGGCCATCATCACCGCGATGGCCACGTTTACATAGGGCAAGGTCTGGGGGCGGAACCGGGCCAGGTAGAGGGAACTGCTGGCCGACTTCATGGCAATGACAGAAGCGATGCCGAGCAGGAGATAGAAGGTCAGCAGCAGGGTAGGGCCCAGTTCACCGGGCTCGCAGGAGAAGAAGTCAAGCAGCCTCTGCCGGGCGCTCCGAGTTTCCGCCACCGCTGCCATGAAAGGCCAAGACTCTCACCGGAACCGCTTCCCCGGTAGGTAGAGCCTCACCATTATAGAGCGAGATGAGGCGGGATTGGGAAACAGGCTTTCCGGCTGAATCGGGGATTGCTGGCCTGCGGAAGCTTACGGCGGGTCAGCGAGGCCAGAGGGCTAAGGCGCCCACAACCGGCGTAGGCGGCAATAATGGTCTTAAGTACCCCGTTGGCCACTAGGGCCAGCAGCACGCCGCCCACCGCGGTGCGAAGAGTAATATTACCGTGCCGGAGCAGGTCAGACAGAGTGACGGAGATGGCGTCGGCGTCCACCAGGCCGGCAAAGAAGCTAGTCCCATACAAGGCATCCGGGCCGACATTGGCGGCGGCCGCGCGGCCGAGGAACAGGATGGCCGTAAACAGGAGGCCGAACTTCAGGGCGGGCAGCACGCGGAAGGGGTTGCGCAGCTCCACGTGGTCGTCGCCGTCTTGCGGCGCGAGCTCCAACTCCTGCCGGCCTCTCAGAAGGTAAGCCAGCAGCAGCCCGCCGGCGCACATGGCGAGCAACGGCCGCACGGAGGCCTGCGCCAGCTCCAGGTTCACCGCGTAGAGAATGATCAGGATGCGCGGAAACTGGATGGAATTGGCAATGACGGTGGCCCGCCAGTAGGCCCGCAGGCTCTCCGGATTTTCGTGGGAGCTCCGGGCGAAAGCGGCGGTCGCGGCGGTGGTGGAGGCGAGACCTCCCAGGATGCTGGCCAGCGGCAGGCCCTTCTGGGCCCCCAGGAATTTGGTCAGGAAGTAACCGACATAGGAGATGGACGACACCAGGATCACGAACAGCCACACCTGCCGCGGGAAAAAGAACTGGTAGGGGCCGAAATGGCCCGTCGGCAGCAGGGGATAAATGACGAAAATGAGCGCCAGGAAGCGCAGGGTGTCGTTGAACTCCGTGACGGTGATGGTCTCGCGGATCAGCTTGTGCAGGGATTGCTTGGCCTCCAGAAACCCGACCACGACAATGGCAATGGCGATGGCCATCGAGGCATAAGGCGTGGCCGTGAGGTAGCCGAAGCAGAAGGTGGCCACGGCGGCCATCTCGGTCGTAATCCCGGTGCGCTCCTGGATTTGAAAATGAAACACGCCGAGCAGGGCGGTGATCGAGAGCAGCGCCGCCACAGTAAACCAGGGCTGCTGGAGCAAACCACAGACCGCGCCTACCAGGGAGATAAGGAGGAAGTCCCGCATGCCGGGATGGCGCTCACCGAGGGCGGCTTCGCGCTGGGCGCCGACCAGGAAGCCGATTAGCAGGGCCTCAGCCATGGCGCGGGCAACTTCAAGATGGGTCGGTTGGGGGCTGGGCATGGCAGCGCGCCGGGACGCGGCACGGATCGCCCGCAAGCTAGCAAAGGACACCGGCCGAGTCAAGGAACAGGCCTCCTCCAGAAGTAACAGTTCCAGGCCAGGCGCTGCATCAGGTCGGTTTCACAGGCGCTGGAGAACCGGGTCGGCCGCCTGGCGGGTGGAGGCGGAGCCGCCCAGGTCGGCGGTGACGCTGGGGATGAGGGCGGGCGGGGCCGGGCGCTTGTTGCTGGAGAATTGGAGCTTCCCGCCGCTATACACCGCGTGGTGGAGCACTGGGAGCATCCCCTCTCGCCGGAATGTCCGCCGGAACTGGCCACCCCCGGCGCCCTGGTGCATGTGGCCCGCAAACTAGCCGAGGCGGAGGTCGCCGGCATAGCAGCAGCGGAAGTGGCCGAGACTATTGCTTCGGAAATCCTCGAGACCTTCCACCTGGATGTGGAGCTGCTGGACGAAGTCTACGCCAGCCTGCCGGCGCGGATGTCGATGGAGCAGCTTCAGGCGGGGAGATAGAAACCGCCGATGAACGCCGATAACCGCCAGTTTCATTTTGTTTCCAGGTGCGCCAGCGCGGCGTCCGTAACCTGGCGGTCAGTGACGTTAGAAGATTTTATTGCACGTTCCCATTTCAAGCGAAAGGGTTTGGGGCATGGAGCCACTAAGAGCGCGATCAGTTTTTGGCATTGACAGACAGGTGAGCGTTCAGAAACTTGTCCACGTGGTCTCGCACTGTTTCGCGGCAGCCGCTGCTAACTTCATTCCGCGAGAA
>JACQDG010000144.1 GCA_016201185.1 Acidobacteriota bacterium
AGGGGCGGGAGAAAATGGACGAAGCAGACTGCTTCCTGTTTCGCCTGGCGCCCAAGCAAGTCCTGGACGGCCAGCGCCTGTTTGAGGGGCACATCTGGGTAAGCGAAAAGGACCGCCAGATTGTTCGCGCCGAGGGCCGCCCGGTGCCCCAAATCCTGCGCAGCAAGGGAGAGAACCTGTTCCCACACTTCACCACCATCTACCGGCCCATCGACGGCAAGTACTGGTTCCCGGTGCGGACGCTGGCCGACGACACGCTGTACTTCCGCACTGGCCCGCAGCGCGTACGGCTCATCATCCGTTACGACGACTACAAGCGCTTCAGCGCGGAGAGCACGGTCCAATTCCAAAAATAAAATGGGAAAGGTCTTTCAGGCCTTTTCAAAGCGCCGCTTGCGGAGCTGGTCGAAAGTGACGGCCAGGATGATCACCGCGCCGATCACCGCCTGCTGGATGTAGGGGGAGATGCCAAGCAGGTCGCAGCCGTTGGCCAGCAGTCCCATGATGAAGGCGCCGATCAGCGTGCCCACCACTGAGCCCTCGCCGCCGCTCAGGCTGCCGCCGCCGATAACCACCGCGGCGATCACCTGCAGCTCGTAGCCCTGCCCGGCGGTGGGCTGGCCGGTCATCAACCGCGAGGCTTCGATCATGCCGGCCAGTCCCGTCAGCATGCCGCTGATGGCGTACACGGCCACCGTGTGGAAGCCGACGGGAATTCCGGAGTACACGGCCGCCTCACGGTTTGACCCGATGGCGTAGGCATAGCGGCCCAGTTTGGTGTACTGGAGAATGATGTGCGTGACCAAGGCGCAGAGAACCAGCAGGTAGAGAACCACCGGCAGCTTCAGCAGTGTTCCCTCGCCGAGGAACGAGAAGCCGCGCGGCAGGCCGACCACCGGCAGGCCGCCAGAATAGACCAGAGTAAGCCCGCGAATGATCCCCAGCGTGCCCAGCGTCACGATGAACGGGGCGATCCTCAGCCGGACCGTGAGCAGGCCGTTCGCCAGGCCCCAGAAGAAGCCGGCGGCCAATCCGACCAGCATTCCGGCCGCGATCGGCAGGCCTGATTCCATGGCGCGTGTGCCCATGAAGCCGGCGAAGGCGAGGATCGCTCCCACGGAAAGGTCGATGCCGCCGGCCACAATCACCAGCGTCATGCCCAGGGCCATGATGTTGATCACGGCCGTCTGGCGGGCGACGCTGGAAAGATTAATGCCCGTCAAAAAGTGGGGAGAGGCTATGGAGAGCCCGACAAACAGGGCGATCAAGCTGAGGAACGGGAGTAGTCTTTGGAGCATCCTTACTCGCCGACGGCGGCATAGCGCATAACTTCTTCCTGCGTCGTGGGCCGGGCCAGTTCTTTGATGATCCGCCCGCCGCGCATGACCAGGATGCGGTCGGCCACCTGCAACAGTTCGGGAAGCTCCGAGCTTACCATGAGGATCGCGGCGCCGTTGTGAGCTAGCTCGTCCATCAGGGCGAAAACCTCCGCCTTGGCAGCGACGTCGATGCCGCGCGTTGGCTCGTCGAACAGGAACACCCGCGCCTGGCGGAACAACCACTTGGCCAGGACGATCTTCTGCTGGTTGCCGCCGCTCAGCCGCCCGGCCCATTGCTCGATAGAAGCGGCGCGGACGCGCAATCGCTCCATCAACGCGCGTGCGGGGCGCGCTTCCCAGCGCGAGTGCAGGAATCCGGCGCGGGTGAGAGAGGCAAGATAGGTCAGGGTGACGTTGGTGCGGATCGGGAGCCGCAAGGCGAGGCCCGTCTGCTGCCGGTCTTCGGTGAGGAAGGCGAGGCCGGCGGCGACGGCGTCACGCGGTGAGTGGATGCGAACCGGACGGCCCTCCACGCATACCTCCCCGTCACCGGCGGGGTCCAGGCCGAACAGGACGCGGCACAACTCGGTGCGGCCGGCGCCCATCAGCCCGGCCAGACCCACCATCTCCCCGGCGTGAACGCGGAAGCTCGCGTTGGGAAGCTCCACCCGCAGGAGCTCCGTGCCAGGCTCGAGGGGTGTCCGCTCGTAGAGCGTGGGAACCTCCCGGCCCACCATGTAGCGGATCATTTGCTCGGTCGAGAAATCCGCCAGATCGCCCGTGGCCACCGTTCGGCCGTCGCGCAAGATGGTGACGCGGTCGCCGACGGCGCGCAGCTCTTCCATGCGATGAGTGATGTAAATGACCCCCATGCCGCGCTCGCGCAGCGTGCGGACGATGCGGAATACTTCCCCCGTTTCTTCCTGGGAGAGCGAAGAGGTTGGCTCGTCGAAGATGAGGAGGCTCGAGGCGTTGTGGATGGCGCGGCAGATCTCGACCAGTTGCTTCTGTGCCGGGCTCAGCCGCTCCACCCGCCACTGAGCCTGCAAGGGGAAGCGGTGCTCCCCGAGCAGGGCGGCGGATTCGCGCTCCATGCGGCGGCGGTCGAGCAGCGCACCCTTGAGCGGCTCCCGGCCCAGGAAGATATTTTCCGCCACCGTTAGATGCGGGGCGAGCAGAGACTCCTGGTGGACCATGGCCACGCCGATGGAGGCGGCCTCCGCGGGCCGCCGCAGGCGCACCGGCCTGCCCTGCCAGCGGATCTCTCCAGCATCCGGCTGATGCATACCGGCAGCGATCTTCATCAGGGTTGATTTGCCGGCCCCGTTTTCGCCTAGCAGCAAGTGCACTTCGCCGGCCTGGACGGCCAGGTTGCCGTCCTCTAGGGCGCACACCCCGTTGAAAGATTTCTTAATGGCGGCCAGCTCGAGAAGCACGCCGATTCTCCGTCAAAGCGGAACCGTCCATTGTAGCGTGAGGCTTGCGCTCAACGGCGCGCGAACACTCGATAGCCGCGGCCGGGCGGGAACCAACGAGCCAGCATTTCTAGCCGGCGGCGAAGATGGGGCGCCGGGAGATGGTCGGGGCCGATTCGCAGGGTGACTTCGTGCCACAGGCAGTGGATGTATTCGGCTACGGCGCCCGCAAATGATGCTCGGGCGTAACGCTCGAATCGGCGCCGGGAGCGGGCGGAAACGCGGCTGGAAAGCAGCAGTCGCTTCTCGCGCAGCGCGTCTTCGTCAATCTCACCCGTTACGCCGGCTTCGATCTCCCCGGCCAGCAGCTTCCAATAGGCTTCTCGCTCCGCCGGTATGGTCGTTTCCCACAACGCTTCGCCCAGGCACAGGAGGAGCTCGATGGCCAGCTCATGGCCGCCTATACCACTCGTCGCCAGAACGATTTCCAGCGCGCCGGCGGATTGGGTCCACCGGGAGGAAAGCTCCGTCCCACCCGCACTTTCGAGCCGTTCCGTGAGACGTATTCGACAGTCACCCAAGCGGGTGGCCAAACGCGGGGGAACGGCCCGCACGGCCGGCCGGAGGAAATGGCGAACCGCCTCCACGGCGAGCCGGCGCGGGTTCAAGAGCCGCCAGCCATGCGCCAGCCGCAAGCCTGCGGATTTCCGTCGCCTCGGCAGCATGCTGTTATAATCGCGCTTCCATGTCCCCGGCTCCAACCGCCGAATCGAGCGCTGCCGGCGCTCCTCCCTTTCAGGCAGTCTTCTCGACCACGTCTATCGTGGTGCTGGTGACGCTGCTGCTGGGCTCGACGACGATCAACTACATCGACCGGCAAGTACTATCGGTGCTGGCCCCGACGCTGCGCGACGAATTCAAGATGAACAACGCGCAGTATGCTGCCATCCTGAACGCCTTCCTGATTACCTACGCTTTTTCTTACGCACTGGCCGGGTGGGTGATGGACCGGCTGGGGGTGGGCCGCGGGCTGACGCTGGCCATTTCCTGGTGGTCGATCGCCGGCATGCTCACGTCGCTGGCGCGGGGCCCGCTGAGCATGGGTTTCTTTCGCGGCTTGCTGGCGATCGGGGAAGGCGGCGGCTGGCCGTCCTTCGCCAAGGCCGTCTCCCTGTGGGTCCCGCCTAACGCCCGGGCGCTGGCCATGGGCGTATGCAACAGCGGCTCGAGCCTGGGTTCGCTCATCGCTCCGCCGCTGGTGGTCTTCGTCACCCTGTACTTCGGCTGGCGCGGCGCGTTCCTCGTGACAGGAACCCTCGGCTTTGTCTGGCTGCTGGCTTTTCAAATCTTCCGCTATCTGCACCCGCAGATGCGCACCACCGACAGGGGCCAGTCCTCCGCCGATCCGGCGGCGAAGCGCGTCGGCTGGCGCTCCCTGATGGGCTACCGGCAGACCTGGGCGGTCTTTTTCTGCCGCTTCTTCGCCGACCCACTGTGGTACTTCTACGTGTTCTGGATCCCGGAATTCCTGACCCGGGAGCGGGGCCTGGACCTGGCCGGCATCGGCAAGGTGGCCTGGATCCCTTTCGTGGTTTCCGATATCGCCAACTTCGCCAGCGGTTACGTTACGCTGCGGCTGCAGCGCGCCGGCTGGAGCGTGGATCGCACCCGCAAGGCCCTTATGCTGCTGGCCACGCTGCTCGCTCCGGTGGGCATTCTGGCCGTGTTCGCGAAGTCTCTCTTCTGGACCATCGGCCTGATTTGCGTGGCCATTTTCTTTTGGATTTTCTGGTCGGTAACGGTGCACACACTGCCGGGCGACTACTTTCCGCCCCACGCCGTAGCTTCCGTGTACGGCGTGGGGGGCACGGGCTCCACGGTGGGCTCGGTGATCAGCACCTGGGCCGTGGGCCAAATCCTCGATCTGACCCACAGCTACACGCCGGTGTTTGTGGGAATCGGACTGCTGATGCCGGTGGCGTTTCTGGTCGGCACCCGGCTGATGGGCCGGGTCCAGCCGATCCGCCTAGATGGGTAGGCCTTTACCGCAAGGCTCGCTGGTTCTAGGGAAATCGTACACCACCGCTCCCTCACCCTTGTCGGCTATCTGCTTGTCGAAGAACTGCACGATTTTCTGCGCTCGGGAAGCCACACCCTCGACCTCCGACTTGGTCAGCCACTTGCCCAGCTTTTGTTGCAGGTCCTCTTTGTTCAGCTCGCGCAGCCTGGTCAGCAGTTTGCGGTCGATCATGACGAGATTCTTGGGGTTTTCTACGTCCTTCTGGAGTCGGAATGCCCGGCTCAGGTCGATGACCCAGATCTGCCAGTCCTTGGTGATGAGTATGTTGGTCAGGTTGGGGTCGGTGTCGCGGACCAGCTCGTGAAAGACGCGGACGGCATACATCTGCTTGTTCCAGCTATCCAGATCCGGCGGCTGGATCTTGTTCTTGTAGCGGTCCACTTCCAACATGGCGTCGTTCACCCACCAGGACAGGGAGGCGCTCTTTCCGCCCACTTTCCGCTCGACGTAAGGCGGCACCATGTTGAGCTCCAGCATCTTGGCAAGCTCATAGGCAGCGATATTGAATTTGTAAGTATCTTTGAAGTTCAGCTCGGTACCGTGCGCCGTCTGGAAGGACCTTTTGACCTCATCAATGGCCTGAATGGCGCCGTCGTGGGTGATCTTGCCATCGCTGAGGGTGGCCTTCTTGGGAACCGTAACCCCGCGGGGAATGTCGCTCTGCTTGCCGATCTTCGCCTCGCGGAGAAAATCTTCCATCTCGGAGCAGCTAAGGCCCTGCCCCCCCGCGGCCGGCTGCTCCTGCGCTCGAACCCATGCCGGCCAGATCAGCAGGCCCGCCGTGATGGAGAAGCAAAGGATAAAAGCAGTCTTCCGCCCCGATTCGCTCTGTTTTCCTTGCCCTACATGAAACATCTTCCGGTCCCCCTTCTTCCTAGTGCGCTGTCGAGGATCGAGACAAATCTAGCATTGGGCAGCCGGGGCGTCAAGCATTGGGCGGAGTGCGCGTGGGACGGCGACCATGCCTGGCCGCGTTCGACTAAGAGGTAAGGCGCAGCTTGAGCCGCACGGTGCGGCGGTAATCGCAACATCGCCTCGAGCTTCATCGACCTCACGTTCGACTGATTATTGTCCCTTGGCGGCGGCTCCCCCGGCCAGCAACTGGCCCGGCTCGCCGACATAGATGCTCTTGAACTCCCCGCCG
>JACQDG010000145.1 GCA_016201185.1 Acidobacteriota bacterium
ATGTGGCCCTGGTGCTGCACACCAGCGGCACCACCAGCCGTCCCAAGCGGGCGCCGCTCACCCACGCCAACCTGACCGTTTCCGCGAAAAATATTGCTGAGACCTATAAGCTGGCGCCTTCCGACGTCTCGCTCTGCGTGATGCCGCTCTTCCACGTGCACGGGCTGGTGGGCTCAACGCTGGCGACTTTCTATTCGGGCGGGGCGGTGGCAGTTCCGCCGACGTTCAACGCGCTCGCATTTTGGCCGCTGGTCAGCGCCCACCGGGTCACCTGGTATTCAGCGGTGCCGACCATTCATCAAATGCTGCTGGCGCGGGCGAAAGAAGGCGCCCGGCCGGCTGGAGCCGAAGGACTGCGGTTCATCCGGTCGTGCAGCTCGGCGCTGGCCCCGGCTGCGATGACCGCACTGGAAGCCCGCTTCGGCGCGCCGGTGATCGAGGCCTACGGTATGACGGAAGCCGCCCACCAGATGGCGTCGAACCCTTTGCCGCCCGGGGAGCGCCGGCCCGGATCGGTGGGGCGGGGAACGGGCGTGCAAATTGCCATCCTCGACGAGGCGGGAAACGCGCTCGAGCCGGGCCGCTCGGGCGAGGTGGCGATCCGCGGCGACAACGTCATCAGCGGTTACGAAGACAATCCCGAAGCCAACGCCGCCTGCTTCACTCGCGGCTGGTTTCGCACCGGCGACGAGGGCGTGCTGGACGCCGGCGGCTACTTGCGCCTGGTGAGTCGGATCAAGGAGCTGATCGTGCGGGGCGGGGAGAAGATCGCTCCGCGGGAGATCGACGAAGTGCTGGCCCTGCACCCGGCCGTGGCCGAGGTGGTGTGCTTCGGCGTGCCCCATAAAGTGTATGGCGAAGAGGTAGCGGCAGCGGTGGTGCTGAAGGGCCCGGCTGCCGAGGCCGAGCTGATCGCCCACTGCCGGGCCCACCTGGCGGACTTCAAGTGTCCCAAGACGATCCACCTGGTGAAGAGCATTCCCCGCACCGCCTCCGGAAAGCTGCAGCGGCGAACGGTGGCGGCGGCCTTCCAGTCATCATGAAATTCGCCATTTTTGGGGCCGGGGCAATCGGGGCGTTCGTGGGGGCGAGACTCGCCGCGGCGGGCGAGGAGGTGGCGCTGATTGCGCGCGGCGCCCATGGTCAGGCGATGCGGGCTCGCGGGGTCACCGTGCGCAGCCCGCAAGGGGATTTCGTCGCCCGGCCGGCGGTGGCCGAGGACCCGGCCGAGGTGGGGCCGGCGGACGCAGTCTTCCTGGCCGTAAAGGCGCACAGCTTGCCGGCGGCAGCCGAGCGGGTGGGGCCGCTGTTAGGTCCGGAGACACCGGTTGTCTTCGCCCAGAACGGCATTCCCTGGTGGTACTTCCTGCGCCACGGCGGGGAGTGGGAGGGAACGCGGCTCGAATCGGTGGACCCGGGAGGCCGCATCGCCGCAGCCATCGAGGCCCGCCGTGTGATCGGATGCGTGGTCTACTGCTCGACCAGCGTGGCCGAGCCCGGGGTGATCGAGCACATCGAAGGGAATCGCTTTGCCATCGGCGAGCTGGAGGGAGGCGTCAGCGACCGCTGCCGGCGCATTGCCGAGGCGTTTCAGCGGGCGGGGCTGAAATGCCCCATCCGCACGCGGATCCGGCACGACCTGTGGGTGAAGGCGATCGGCAACGCGGCGGTGAATCCGATCAGCGCCCTCACCCGCGCCCCGCTGGGAGAAATCCTGGAAAACAGAGAGACCCGCGCCCTCGTCCGCCAGGTGATGGAAGAAAGCGCCGCGGTGGCGGCACGGCTCGGCGTGGAGCTCGACATCAGCATAGAGCAGCGCCTGGCCGGTGTGGGCGCGATCGGCGAGCACAAGACCTCCATGCTGCAGGACCTGGAAGCGGGCCGCCCGCTGGAGCTCGAAGCGATAACCGGGGTCCTCGTCGAGCTGGCCGACAAGCTGGGGATGGCCCTTCCTGCGACCCGCGCCGTCTACGCTTGCACCAAGTTGCTGGCGCAAAGCGTACTGCCGACCGGCTAGTGTGGTGTCCCATGCAAACCTTGACAACCGCTCCCTACGGTCGCGGCTCGAAAGCTGTTGCTGAGCCGCGACCGTAGGGAGCGGTGGCTGTAAACTATTACGCGGGCCGGCACACTAGCGCCGTGCCCGGGCATCCTCAGGTGATGCGCCCAATGCAGGTAAGGGAAGCGTAACCATTCTCAAAGTCGCCTTGTCCGTCTTCGGAAAATTCTGACTTAGCCTTGGGAATTCTCCTAGGCCTGTATCGGCAGAAACCACTCCCCCTACCGACATGGCTTGCGGGAAACACAACATTTTGGGGTTTTTTTGTTCGGCCCACATGGCGTGAGAAAGTCCTTCGCCCGGAAAACCCCAAGGTGCGCCTTGACTAGGTAGTACGCGCGAATTATCTTTAATAGGCTACAAAAGGGGTCCGAAAACTTAGAAGTCAAAGGGTTCCCCGTCTCTAAACGCAATAATCGATGGCCCCAGGAAAGGAGGACGTAATGACTCAACTCGCCATTCTCGCCAAGCGGTTCGTGCGGGAGCGGGAGGGGGTGGATTTGCTGGAATACTCCCTGTTGTTGGGCTTCCTCGCCCTGGCGGCAGCGGCGATATTCAACATGGCCGGGTCCGTGAAAGAAATCTCGAAGATTAACAGCGAGCACCTGTCTAACGCGGCAATGGCGGCCAGAAATGCAGCAGGGAGCTAAACAGGGCGTCATAGGTATTTGCGCATCCGCTCCGTCGAAGAGGACCCCCGTTCGCCGGATGTTCGGCTCTGTTTAGCGCGGAGCCGGAATCCGTCCCGCGTGCCACGATCATTTTGCGGCGGCCAGGGACTCGGTGGGCCGCGGGGGATGAGCCCAGTCGAGGGGGCCGCTGGCGAACCGGTGCTTCAGCCGCCCCAGCACCACGTCCCAGGCTTCGACGAAGTAGTTATAGACCTTGTCCCACTGCTCTCCCTCGCCCCACCCGAGCTCGGTGAAATGGACCCGGACCTTCCTGGGCCCCAGCTCTTCAAAGCGCAGGAACACAAGGGTGTGAAGGCCGCTGTTGCGGATATCCGGAAACTGCGGCGGCGCGCCCCAGGTGAAGGCGAGCGACTTCATCGGAACGATGCTGTGGACCTGGCAGCCCTCGGCCCCGCGCAAGCCCTGGGGCTGGTCGGGAAAGAAATAGAGTTCATACGCGCCGCCCAGCCTGGCCTCAATATTCGCCTGGGGGGCGAAAAACGTCGCCGCGCCGTCACTGGTTGTCCAGGCCTTCCACACTTCGGCCAGGGAAGCATCCACCACGACTTGTTTCCGTATGACCCGCTCCTCCGCAAGCGCGCACATGGCGAAACAGGAAAAGGCTGCCGCGAGAAGGACGAGCTTTTCGAATAGCATTCTAATTCTCCTTGCTGGTACATAGGGATAATGCGCGGGCGTAGAATTTTTCGCTGACTTAATTTCGGGCGGACCTGTGACCGGCGCGGCTATTGACGACGACGGGCGTTGGTGGGAGCATAGAAACAGTTGCACGTGCGCCTGTAGCTCAGCTGGATAGAGCGTCTGCCTCCGGAGCAGAAGGTCGGTGGTTCGAGTCCACTCAGGCGTACCAGCCCCTCCTCGAAAATTCAACAACTTCCGCCACGCGCCCGGCTGCAGTGGATTGCTTGAGGGGTATTCTATATGAATCGACTGTAGAGCGCAGTCTATTGGGCGCGCACTGCGGATTGCCTGAAAAAGATCATGTCTAGGACGAAATTCTTGTTCGCGTTGGCGCCGTTGCTATTGCAACTCGCTGCCGATAGCCCAAACCAACCACGCGGCGTTCCGACGGGGCGCTATCGAGACTGGAAGGTTTACGGCGGCGGGCCGGACAACATCCGCTATTCCGCGCTCGACCAAATCAACCGCGACAATGTCGGCGGGCTCGAGATCGCCTGGACCTTCGACACGGGAGACGCTTTCCCCGACTCGGAAATGCAGTGCAACCCGATCTTCATCCATGGCGTTCTTTTTGCGACCACACCGAAGCTCCGTGTCATTGCTCTTGACGCCGCGACGGGGAAGCTCCGCTGGAGCTTCGACCCGAACGAGGGCAGGAAAGTTTACGGTAAATTGCGCAATCGAGGGGTCGCATACTGGGAGGATGGCGAGGATCAGCGCGTCTATTTCGTCGCCCGCCACTATCTCTATGCTCTGGAAGCCCAGACGGGCAAGGCCGTTTCCAGCTTTGGAGATTCGGGCAGTGTGGATCTCAGGCAGGGGCTAGGCCGGCCTCCCCAGGACATTTTCATCACGGCCTCTAGCCCCGGAGTGGTGTACAAGGACCTGCTCATCCTCGGCAGCCTTGTCAGCGAGACTTTGCCTTCAGCTCCCGGGTATATCCGCGCTTATGACGTTCGCACAGGGAAGCTTCGCTGGACCTTCCATACGATCCCCCACCCTGGCGAGTTTGGTTACGAGACCTGGCCGAAGGATGCCTGGAAATACAGCGGCGGGGCGAACAGTTGGGCCGGCATGAGCGTGGATCAAGAGCGTGGCCTGGTATTCGCTTCCACCGGCTCCGCCGCCTTCGACTTCTATGGAGCCAACCGGCATGGCGACAACTTGTTCGCAAACTCTGTGATCGCGCTCAAGGCCGAAACAGGGGAGCGCGTCTGGCATTTCCAAGCCGTGCGGCACGACGTTTGGGACCGCGACTTCCCCGCTCCACCGAGTCTGGTAACTGTGAAGCGGAACGGACACCTGGTGGATGCGGTGGTGCAAATCACGAAGTCCGGGCACGTATTTGTATTCGAGCGGGAAAGCGGGAAGCCGCTCTTTCCGATCGAATATCGCCCGGTCCCGCCGTCAGAGGTGGAAGGAGAGATTCTGGCGAAGAACCAGCCCTTCCCCCTTAAGCCGCCGCCCTTTGCACGACAGGTTTTCACCGAGGAGATGGTGACGAAGCGAACGCCGGAAGCGCGCCAGGCTGTGTTAGACCGGCTGCGAAAGGTCCACACCGGAGGTCCGTTTGAGCCTCCCAGCCTTGAGGGCGCCGTGGTTTTCCCCGGCTTCGATGGCGGCGGCGAGTGGGGCGGAGCCGCTTTCGATCCGGAGACAGGGCTTCTCTACATGAACTCCAATGAAATGGCCTGGATTCTGAGGCTCGTCGGGCAGCCGAAGGCCAAAGGCCGGCCCAGCGGCCGAAATCTCTACCTCAGAAAGTGTGCCAGCTGCCACCGTCAGGATTTGGGTGGGACTCCTCCGGAGGTCCCTTCTCTGGTCCGAATTGGCGACAAGTATACGGAAAGCGAAATCGCTACGATCATCCGCAGCGGAAGCGGCCGGATGCCCGGGTTTGCCTATTTGAAGAAGGCAGGCGTTCAGGCGATCGCGCGCCACCTTGTATCCGGCAAGGACAGCGGGTTGGTGACAGAGACCAAGAGTCTATTTCCACTCGAGCAGAAGTACACCATGGACGGCTATAACAAGTTCCTTGACCCTGATGGGTATCCTGCCGTCGAGCCTCCGTGGGGCACGCTGAATGCCATCAACCTGGATACGGGTGAAATCGCTTGGAAGATCCCGCTAGGGGAGTTTCCGGAACTGGCCGCAAGGGGGATCCGCAACACGGGAAGCGAGAATTACGGGGGCCCTCTCGTAACCGCCGGCGGCCTTCTCTTCATTGGCGCCACCATCCATGACAAGAAGTTCCGAGCGCTAGACAAGGCCACCGGAAAGCTTCTCTGGGAGACCGCGCTGCCGGCGGCCGGCAATGCAACCCCGGCGACCTATGAGGTGGATGGGCGGCAGTTTGTGGTCATTGCGGCCGGGGGCGGGAAATGGGGCGCCCCCTCGGGAGGAACCTACGTGGCCTTCGCCCTGAAAAGATCCAATTGAGACCGCACAGCTTTAAATGCAAATGGAAGACTGGAAGAGGGATCCTTCGTCCACTCAAACGTTCGGCCACTACCAGCGCCGGTGGAGACTTGCCCAGCAAGCTCAAGGTCGTTTCATATTCGCCGGCCTCGGCATACGGCGGGTCCAGAAACACGATGTCGGCCTCGATGGCTCCTATTGCCCTGGTTACGGACTTTTCGAGGACCTTCGCTCTCCCCTCCAGGCCGAGCGCGCGGAGATTCCTCCGCAGCACGGACACCGCCTTTCTATCGTTTTCAATGAACACGGCCCGGGCGGCGCCCCGGCTCAAGGCCTCGATTCCCACGGCTCCCGACCCGGCGTAGGCATCCACAAACGTGCTTCCAGCCACCTGCTCTCCCAGCACATTGAAAAGCGTCTCCCGCAGCCGGTCGCTGGTAGGCCGCACGGCGCGGCCGGGCAGAGCCTTCAGCCGCCGGGAACGGAACTCTCCCCCAATGACGCGCATCTTCGACGCTATCCCACCTGCACCAGCCCGTAGCGCCGCTGCCAGCTCTCGCGTATGTAGGCTACGAGCTTCCGCAGCTCCTCCGGCGAGGAAGGATTCTCGACGCAGGCCGTGGCCTCGTTGCGCGCGACCTCCAGCACCTCGCGGTCCCGCAGCAGGTTGGCCACCCGGAAGGTCGGAAGCCCGCTCTGGCGGGTGCCGAAGAACTCGCCCGGCCCGCGCAGTTTCAGGTCGACCTCAGCAATGCGGAAGCCGTCGGTGGTTTCGAGCATCGTTTGAATCCGCTCCTGCGCCGCCTCGGTCAGCTCGGCCGTCACCAGCAGGCAGTAGCTCTGCTCCGGGCCGCGGCCCACCCGGCCCCGGAGCTGGTGCAACTGGGCCAGGCCGAAGTTTTCCGCGTGCTCGATCGCCATCACCGCGGCGTTGGGCACGTCCACTCCTACTTCCACCACGGAGGTAGCGACCAGGATGTCGATCCTGCCCTCCTTGAAGTCCTGCATCACGCCTTCCTTCTCGGCGGCCGGCAGCCGGCCGTGCAGCAGGCCCACGGCCAGGTCCGGGAACACCACCGTGGAGAGATGCGTGTGCATCTTCTCGGCCGCCTTGATGGAGCGGGTCTCCGATTCCTCGATCATGGGGTAGACGACATAGGCCTGCCGACCCAGCTCGACCTGCGAACGCAAAAAGGAATACACCTCCTCGGTCGCGTCCTGGGTATAGTGCCGGGTCTCGATCGGCCGCCGGCCGGGCGGCAGCTCGTCGATCACAGAAACGTCG
>JACQDG010000070.1 GCA_016201185.1 Acidobacteriota bacterium
AGCCGGCTCCGGGGACGCGCACCTCGCCCGAAGCGTCGGTTTCCAGTTCGGCCACCATCACTCCCTCGCCGGCCGCCTGGCGGGCCTCCGCCCCGCCCCCGCGCGGCACGAGGAGCATCTTCGCTCCCGTGTCATTCAGATAGAAGCGGAATTCCTCCCGCTTGTAGTGGGGATTCATCGGCGCCGCCGTGCCCGCCATGGCGGCCGCTAGAAGCGCGACGATTACCTCGATTCCGTTGGGCAGCGCGAGCGCCACGCGATCGCCAGGCCCTGCTCCCAGGGCCGCGAATTGGCCCGCCAGCCGCTCCACCTGTCTCGACAGCGAGGCGTAGGTCACGGCCGGCCCGCCCGGCACGATCACCGCCGGCGCTCCCGGCTGTCCGCGCAACATCTCCAATAAAGTCATAGAATCCATGTCCGTTGCAAAGGCTCTAGTCTAGCGCGCTCCGTGCCAGCCGCGTCTTTGCACCTGCTAACATACAACCATGGCCGCGGTGGCGTTTCCGGAGGTCGAGGATGAAATCCTCGACCGCCTCGAGCCGCTGTACAACCTGATCCTGCTCGACGACGACGACCATACCTACGACTACGTGGTGGAGATGCTGGTGAAGATTTTCGGCTTCACGGAAACGGTGGCGTTTCGCCACGCTGTCGACGTGGACACCCAGAAACGCACCCTTCTGCTGACCGGCGCGCTGTCGGAAGTGGAGAGCAAGCGCGACCAGATCCACGCTTACGGGCCTGATTGGCGCCTGCCCCGCAGCAAGGGGTCCATGACAGCGATCATCCAGCCGGCCGGCCCTTCGGAATAGCCGGTTCGCTGCTGCTTCAGCCCCCGGATTCGCCGATGTCGCCCGAGCGGCTCACTTCGAGGCCCAGCTCCGAATGGCTCGCCACCTCCTGTTTGTCCTGCGGCTTTCGCTCCGGCCCGGCAGCGGCGGGTGTAGCGACGGCCGGCTCGGGCGCCGGGGCGCTGGCCGCCCGTGCAGCGTCCTCGTACCCCACTGCCGCGTGATAGAGGGCCTTGTCGTAGAACTGCGCGACGGCCAGCGACAGCTCATACTCCAGCGGCAGCTCGGCCGCCGACTCGGCCGTCACCGCACCGCGCATGAAGTTCACCAACTGGTTCTTCGCCAGGGTCAGCGCGAACATCACCTGGCTGAAAGGAATCTTCTCCTGAAACCGCCGCCGGCCCAAAGCCTGGTAGCGGTTCTGGACCGCAAATTCGGTGCGGGCGCTCAGCCACTGCCCCAGGTTGCGGTACAGATCGAGGGCCCGCTCGTGCAGGTCGTCGTCGGACATCTTGTGATAGGCGGCGGTGCGGGGATCGCGCCGGAGCTCCGCAATCAGGTCATTCGTCAGCCGATCCGCCTTATGCTCCACCAGCCGGATCAGCCGCTGCGAGATCATTTCTCAGCCCTCCGCCGCGACGGCTCGTCACCGCTTGCGGCCCGCTCGCCGGCTGCGGGCCGCGGCCGCAAGCTGCCGCTGGTAGCTGGCGGCAATCGGGTGCTTCCCCGCCACGGCTTCGAGCGAACCCATCAACCTCGGATACTTCCATTCTTTTCGCCACGCTTCAATCAGGGGTTTGAACCGGAACCAAAGGCCCACATGTTCGAAGTTAGTGGCGTTGAACAGCTCTTCGTTGATGAGCCCTTTTGCCACCAGGGTGCAGGCCATGTCCCAATACCCCATCGCCATGCTGACATACCGGCTTTCCTTGCTCCCTTCCGGATACTTCTTCGCGAAGTCCTTGTGGTCCTTGAATTGACATTCCTGCTGCACAAAATCGCGGGCTCGCCGCAACCGCCTTTCGCGGCGCAGATCGTAGAGCTGGAGCAACAGCCTGGCGTCCTCGTGATTGGCTTTTGCAGCCATAAGTCCTCCTGGAAATCAGTTAGCGGGCGATAGACCCATCATAAGCGCCGGCGGAGTAAAGGGCAACCGCGCCGGTTCGCGCGCCGAGTGATGCTACATTGTGGGTATTTCCGTGGTCCTAAGGAGGTATCGATGACCCGTCGAAAGTTCCTCGCTGCTGCGACCGTGCCCGCGCCCGTGGTCGTGAACTTGGTGGCCAACACGCCACAGGGAGACCGGCCTCCGGCGCTGCGCCGCCCAGCAAAGATTACCCGCGTGGAAGCCACCCTGCTCCAGATGCCGCTCAAGGAGCGCTTCTGGATGTCGATCTCCCCGATTGGCGGGATGCAGCCGAAGGCCACGCGGCTGATCCTGAAACTCCACACCGACTCCGGCATCACCGGCTATGGTGAAGGCTCCGGGGGCGGGGCGGAGGAGCTGCGCCGCGGCTTTGCCGGCCTGGTCCTCGGCGAGGACCCCTACATGGTCGGCCGCATCTGGGAAAAGATGTTCGCCACTACCTATAGCAGCGACCTGGTAAAGAATGGCTGGTCGCGGGGCGGCGTCATCAGCGCCATGGCCGCCATCGATGCGGCGCTCTACGACATCATGGCCAAGGCCGCCGGGCTGCCGCTCTACAAGTTCCTAGGCGCCTACCGCGACGCCGTGCCGGTCTATGTCACCGGCGGGTACTACCGGGAAGGGAAGGGCATTTCGGAACTGGTCCAGGAAGTGCGCAGCTACCTGGAGCAGGGATTCAACGCCATCAAGCTCAAGGTGGGCGGGATCACAGGGGGCTTCAGCGTGCAGGACGATTACCACCGCGTCAAGGCGGTCCGCGAGGCGGTGGGACCGCAGGTGCGGATCATGCTCGACGCCAACCAGGGATGGGACGTGGCCACGGCCATCCAGGCCTCCAACCAGCTCTATGACCTGGACATCACCTGGCTCGAGGAGCCGCTGCACTGGTACGACGACGTGGCCGCCCTCCAGCGCGTCAAGATGAACACCCGCATCCCGCTGGCTTCCGGCGAAGGGGAGATCACACGCTGGGGCGCCCGCCGCCTGATGGACACAGGGGCCATCGACTTCTTGCAGTTCGACTGCCACGCCCACGCTGGCATCACCGAGTGGCGCAAGATCGCCGGCATGGCCGGCATGTGCCACATCCAGCTCGCCCCGCACCACGAGCCGCCCGTGCATGGCCACCTGCTGGCCTCCGTCCCCAACGGCTATATCCTGGAGGCCTTCGCCAACCCCGACCGCGACCCGTTCTGGTTCGAGATTTATGAGCGTAAGCCGAAGATCGAGAAGAGCGTGCTTTATCTCGACGACACGCCCGGCCAGGGCATCGAATTCCGCCGGCAGGCCCTGGACCGCTACGGCGCCCGGATCCTTTGAGTATCGTGCAAGAAGAATTAGGAGCTCGGCGCTACTTTGCGGCTGGCTTCGGCCACACGTCGCCTTGGTCTAATTTCGTGACCGGCCCCATGCCTCTGTAAGCGAACTTCTGCAAGCGCTGCCCTCTGTAGGTCTCGGTAGTATATATGTTGCCTTTCGAATCGGTGGCAATGCTGTGCACGCCGTAGAATTCACCAGGCTGGCGTCCGCCGTCGCCGAAGCTCGTCAAGATTTGGAGCGATTCGCGCAGGATGACGTACACCTTCTCGTTCGCCCCATCGGCAAGATAGATGTACTTCTGCTGCGGATCCTTCGAGAAGGCGATGTCCCACACCGACCCGTCACCCAGCGTCCTTTGCGCGATGAACACTTCCTTCACGAAGGCGCCGTCCTTCTGGAACACCTGGATCCGGTCGTTCGGGCGGTCGCAGACATATAAAAAGCCGTCGCTCGAGAGTTCGGCGCAGTGCACGGGATTGCGGAACTGCTGGGCGGGCGGTTCATCCGGATTGTATCTGCCGAGGTTGGTGTCGTCGGGTTTGTGGCCGTAGGCGCCCCAATGCCGCTTGTACTTTCCGGTCTCTGCGTCGTACACAATCACGCGATGGTTGCCGTAGCCGTCGGCGACGTACAACTCATTGGTCGCCTTGTCGACAAACAACTTGGCCGGTCCCTTGAGGTTGTCGACGTCGTTGCTGCCCTGGCTCTGGTTGGGATGGCCGATCTGCATCAGGAATTTCCCTTCCTGGGTGAACTTCAGGACCTGGTTGTCGTGGTAGAGTTTGGGGTCCTTGCCACGCCCGTTGCCGCCAATCCAGACGTTACCCTTGTAATCGACGGTGATTCCGTGGTTCGAGTCCGGCCAGTCGTAGCCTTCGACAGGACCGCCCCAGTGCCCGATGAGGTTGCCCTCCTGATCGAACTCGAGAACGGGCGGGGCCGAAAAGCAGCATTCAGAGGCGGGCGGGTTCTGCTGGGCGTAGGTTTCCATTCTTTCGAGCGAGGCCCCCCGATGAATGATCCAGACGTGGTCCTGGCCGTCGACCGATACGCCGATGGTATTACCCATGAGCCAATGGTTCGGCAACGGCTTCGGCCACATCGGGTCCACTCCTCCATTTTCGGATGTAGAATACTATACACGATTCGGCTTAGAGCGACCAGTGATTTCTCGCTTGTCAGTCGCTGTGCCAACGAGTGGGTTACTCTTCGGCTATGCCAGGTAAGATTGTCACGCCTCGCGCCATTGCTGCATTAGCGGCGGCGCTGTTTCTCGCGCTGCCGTTCGGCGCGGTGGCTCACAACATCCCGAACGACGTGACGGTTCAGGCGTTTGTCAAGCCCGCCGGCGAGCAGCTGCATCTGCTGGTTCGTGTGCCGCTCAAAGCCATGCGCGACGTCGAGTTTCCGGAACGCGGGCCGGGCTATCTGGATCTCGCGCGAGTCGACGCCTTGCTCCGCGACGCGGCGACGCTGTGGATCTCTGACGCCATTGAGCTTTACGAAGGCGATACCCGCCTCCCGGGCCCGCGGGTTGTCGAGACCCGCGTGTCGCTGGAGTCTGACAAGTCCTTCGCATCTTATGAAGAAGCGTCGGCGCACGTCACGGGCGCGAGGCTGCCGGGCGACACGGCAGTCTATTGGAACCAAGTGATGCTCGACGTGTTGTTCGAGTACCCGATTCACTCGGACCGATCCGAGTTTTCGATCCACCCCGGGCTCGCGCGGTTGGGCTTGCGAGTGGTCACCGTTCTTCGATTCCTGCCGCCCAGCGGCGTGGTCCGCGCCTTCGAGTTCCTCGGCGATCCCGGCCTGGTCAGGCTCGATCCGCGGTGGCGCCAGGCCGCCCTCCGGTTCGTCGAGTCGGGGTTCCTCCACATCCTGGACGGGACTGACCACCTGCTGTTTCTGTTTTGCCTCGTGAT
This sequence comes from Acidobacteriota bacterium, assembly GCA_016201185.1. Taxonomy (GTDB): domain Bacteria; phylum Acidobacteriota; class Terriglobia; order Bryobacterales; family JACQDG01; genus JACQDG01. The sequence goes on from JACQDG010000070.1 coordinate 5,184, forward strand.
CCCATTCCGGCGCTTCCGCACGCTCATCCCGGTCGTGACCTCGTTCACCGTCGCGCACTCCATTACGCTTATCGCCTCCGCTTACAACCTCGGACCGGACTCCTTATGGTTTCCGCCGCTCATCGAAACGCTGATCGCGATCTCCATCGTCTACATGGCCCTCGAGAACATCGTCGGGGGGTGTAGTGTGCAGCGCCGGTGGATGATCACGTTCGGGTTCGGCCTCGTTCACGGGTTCGGCTTCTCGTTCGCCCTCCGGCAGACGCTGCAGTTCGCCGGGTCCCACCTGCTGACGTCGCTGCTGTCGTTCAATGTCGGCGTCGAGCTGGGGCAGCTTCTCGCGCTCGTGCTGCTCATCCCCCTGCTGGAGCTCCTCTTCCGGTTCGTAGTCGCCGAACGGGTCGGGACGATCATCCTGTCGGCGCTGGTGGCCCACACTGGCTGGCATTGGATGATCGAGCGTGCGGATCGGTTGAGCCAGTTCCAATTCCAGTGGCCGGCGCTCAACGCCGCCCTGCTAGCGAGCGCGATGCGGTGGCTGATGCTGCTTGTGATCCTGGCGGGCCTGGTCTGGCTCGTGTTCGCTGTGCTCCGCCACCGGGCGGAGCACAGCGCTGCGGACAAGGCCGCACAGATGTGAAATCGGCCGGTGCAGCCGCTGCGCCGGCGTAGTACACTGGGCAACTATGTTGAAGTGGGCCTGCTGGACCCTGCTCGCCGCCGGGGCCGCCTTGGCCGCCGATCCCGCCAAAGTCGTTCTCGTGGCCGGAAAGCCGAGTCACGGACCCGGAGAGCATGAATTCAACGCCGGCACGATGCTGCTCGAAAAGTGCCTCCGCCAGAATCCCGGCGTCCAGCCCGTCTTGATCAAGGGCGGCTGGCCGGAAGACGGCGCTGTTTTTGAGGGCGCGCGGGCGCTGGTGTTTTACATGGACGGCGGCGACAGTCACCCCATGATCCTGCCGGAGCGGCTCGAAACCATCGGGCGGTTGATGAAGAGCGGCGTGGGGCTCGTCTGCATCCACTATGCCGTCGAGGTCCCGCGACAGCGAGGGGGCGTGGAATTCCTCGACTGGCTCGGCGGCTACTACGAGCGGCCCTATTCCCAGAACCCCATCAACGATGTGGAGGTGACCCAGGCCTCGCCCCGGCATCCCATTTCGCGGGGCTGGGGGAGCTTTCGGGGCCGGGACGAATGGTATTACCGCATCCGCTTCCTGCCACGGGATCGCCGGGTGACCCCCATCCTGACCACGCTGCTTCCCAAGGATATGCCCAATCGGGAGACCATCGCTTGGGCCACCGAGCGGGCTGACGGCGGCCGGGCCTTCGGCTTTACCGGAGCGCACTTCCACACCAACTGGGGCCTGCCCGACTTTCGCCGCATGGTGGCCAACGCCATCCTTTGGACGGCGAAGGTTGAGGTGCCGCGGGGCGGCGCCCGCTGCGACATCTCGCCTGAGGATTTATCCCAGAATTTAGACGCGAAGCCCCATTAGCGGACCGAGCCGCGACCGTAAGGGAGCGGTAGTAGGTTTCCCGCTCAGTAGCTCCACGCTTCCAGCTTGATCTGGCCCTTGTCGGCCAAGTCGTGCTGCTCCACCACGCCGTTGCGCATTTCCACGTATGGTCCCGAGAGGCCCCGCCGGACGGTGGCGTTCCAGATCTTCATGAAAGAGCCGCCCATCTCCACGGTTTTCAACGTGTGGCCTTTGAGCACGAGGAATTCCCGGCCCCCCCAGGGGCGATTGGGAAAAGGCGGCCCTGTCTTGCCCACTTCCAGGTTCTTCAGCATTGGCAAGAACGAGGGGATCACGGCCTGCAGCTTTTTGATGTCGAATTGCTCCGGGGGCACCACCTGCGCGTTCGGCGGCGGCTCATAGAGGATCACATATTTGCCTGGGGTAATGCCGGTGAATTGAAAGTTACCGCTATCGTCGGTCAGGGCGCTGGGCGGCTTTTTGCCTAACCGGATGCCGGCGAACAGGGTCTCTTCATCCTTTTCCACTACCCCCAGAAAGAGGCGCGACTTTCCCATGGGCTTTCCGCTGCGCCCCATAAACACCCCGCTGACTGTGGCGCCTCCCGCGGGCCGCGCGGCAGCGGTTTGTGGTGCGGCAAGCAAGGAGACGCCCACCGCAGACAGAACCAGACCACGGAACCATGTCGATCCCATGACTCCTCCTCGCCCCGCCGAGGCGGGCAATCTTGGTCCCACTTGGGGCTGTTTTACTGGGGGAGATAGTAGCACGTTTCTGGGAAAATGGAAGCCTATTCGTGCCGCAGGCAGATGATGGGGTCCGGCCTCGCCGCCCGGGCCGCTCACCTTAAGTGGCGCCTCGGAGCACCAGGCCTTTGCTGTTGCTCTACTTCGCAATCACTGTTGAAGCCACCTGCCGCGAATTGCGGGACGCGGTGCCGGTGAATCCTTACGACATCGAGCAGCTGGCGGAAGCCATCCGCTTTGCGCTGGAGATGGATCCAAAAGAAAAGCGAGCGCGAATGCGGCGGCTTGTGCGGGAACACAACATTTATCGGTGGGCCGGGAATTTGATGACCGAGCTCGCGCCGCTCTGTCGCCGTCGAGAATGCACCAAGCGCCGATTCATTCGTGCCGCAGGCAGACGATGGGGTCCAGCCCCGCCGCCCGGTTCGCCGGATAGTAGCCAAAGAACAGCCCTGCGCGCGGATGTCGCTGCGCCGCGCCCCCATCGCTTTGCGGATGCCGATTTCCGCCGTCCGCTCCGTCACCGAGATGAGCATGATGTTCATCACGCCGATGCCACCCACCAGCAAGGCGATCGAGCTGATCACGCCGGTCAGTATTACCAGCGCCCCGGTAAGCTGGTCCCAAAGGTTCGAGAGGAAGTCCGGCATGGTGATCTCGAAATCGTTGGCATCCCTGTGGGGCACGTGGCGCACGCGCCGCAGCGCGGTGACCACTTCATCCTGGGCCGCCGGCAACTCGCGGGGATCGCGCACCGAAACGGCGATGAAATGCTCCTTGATCTCCGGGTAGAGCTTGTGGAAGGTCGAGTAGGGGATGGCGATGAACTGGTCGATGCCCGGCTGCCCGAACAACCCTCTGTCTCTCTCGAATACGCCAATCACCTCGAAAGGCAGGCCATTGATCCGGATGGTGCGGCCGATGGGGTCCAGATTGGCGAACAGGCTTTCGGCGATGCCCAGGCCGAGCACCGTCACAAATCGCGTGTGCTCCAGGTCGTAGCGGGAGACAAACCGCCCCTGGGCCGGCTCGAACAGCGGGATGGCCGACATGTATTCCGGATCCACGCCGCGCAGGATCGCGTTATCCACGTGCTCGTTGCCGTACCGGACCTCGTTGGCGTCTCCAAACAAGATCGCCCGCGTGGCGAAAGCCGTGGCGAACTCCACGGTCGGGCAGGACTCGCGGATCACCCGGGTGTCGTCATAGGTGAAATGTTTCCGCAGGCGGATCTCCTCCGGCATCCGCCCGAGGCGCGCCCAAGGAATGCGCGTCACGAAGAAGACCTTCGCCCCCAGCGCCTGCACCCGGTTCATGATGTTGCGGTTCAGGCCGTCGATAATGGCCGCCACCGCGATCACCGATGTGACGCCGATCACCACCCCGAGCAGCGTCAGAAACGACCGCGTTTTGCGGCTGCGAATGGCGTCCAGCGCCATCCACAGGCATTCGCGGAGTTCCGAGAGGGTCATTCCGTCCTCAGGGCCACCACCGGATCGAGCTTCGCGGCCTTCACCGCCGGGTAGATGCCGAAAAACAGTCCAATGCTGCACGAGAGGAGCACGCCCAGCGCCGCCGACCACGCCTCCACCGCGGCGGGAAAGTCAGCCAGTGTCCGCACCGCCAGCGCCGCCGCGAAGCCCAGCAGCACGCCGACCACGCCCCCCGCCAGGCAGAGCAGCACGCTCTCGGTGAGGAACTGGCGCAGGATGTCCGCCTGCCGGGCGCCGCACGCCCGCCGGATGCCGATTTCCTTCGTCCGCTCCGTCACGCTCACCAGCATGATGTTCATGATGACGATGCCGCCCACCACCGCCGAAATCGAGGACAGCATCAGAAACACCGCGAAGAACGACTTGCTGATGTCCCGCCACAGGTTCATGTAGCTCTCCGCCGTGCCGATGTAAAAATCTTCCCGGCCCCCCGCGCCGATGTGACGGCGGGCGCGCAGCGCCAGGCGCGCCTGGTCCTGCGCCTGCTCGAAGAGCCGTTCTCCACCGGTGGCCTTGGCATGCAGGATGAGGCTCTGGCGAAGCCCCTGCTGGCGCAGAAAGGCCGTCAGCGGGATGACCACGAAGTTATCCTGCTCCTGGCCCAGCACCGCGCCGATGCGGGTGAAGGTCCCGATCACGAGCATCTCGTCCTTGCCGATCCGTATCGTCTTTCCCAGAGGGTCGATCCCGGCAAATAGTCGCGAGCGCACCGCGTCGCCGATTAAGCAAACCGGGGCGCCGTGCAGTTCCTCCATCTCCGTATAGGCGCGCCCCAGTTCGACCGTGCGCGTGTCGATGGACCTCATGTTGGCGGTCGTTCCGTAAAGAAACTGGTCCTGTAGTTCCTGGTCCCGGTAACGAACGCGCGTCGTGGAGGTGGCCACGGCGCCGACCGCCGCGCAAGCGGTGCACGCCTGGCGGACTACTGCCAGCTCGACCATGGTGATGTCCCGGTTGCGGCGGGCGCGGATCATCTCGTCCCAAGAGGTGGTGGCGAAAGGGAACCTGCCTACTTGGAAGACATTCGTGCCCAGGTTGGCGATCTTCTGCTCGACGTAAGTGTTGGCCCCCTGCACCAGGGTGATGACCGCCATCAGCGTGGCCACCCCCATGGTGATCCCCAGCACGGTCAGAAACGCCCGCAGCCGCTGCGCCCTGATCGCCCCCGCCGCCAGGTCCAGGTTGGTTCTCAGATCCGGCATAAATCACCAGGTGACCCGCCGCCACTTCTTGCCGACCTGAATGAGCTTCTTTCGCTCGGGACCCTCCAGCTTCAGCTTCAGCTCCCGGTATTGATCCCCGTTGACCTCGACGGCGCCCGCTTTGATCTTCCGCGCTGCGTCCGAAACCGAGTCGGCCATTTTGAGCTGCACAAGCAACTTGTCCAGGCGCACCTCGCCCTCCTGCACCGGAGCCTCGTCCACATCTGTTGGCGCCTCCCCCTCCTGCACCACGCGCCGGAACTCCTCCGCCGCCTTCTCCGCCTCGGCCGCCGAGTGAAAATCCGTCACGATCCGCCGCGCCAGATCCTTCTTCGCCTCCATGGGATGCCCCTTGCGCAGTCCGGCAATCTCCTTCAAGCGGAGGTCTGTGAGCAGCTCGTAGTAGCGCCACATCAGTTTATCGCTGATACTCATCACCTTGCAATACATCACATCCGGCGGCTCGGTGATGCCGATGTAGTTGCCGAGCGACTTCGACATTTTCTGCACGCCGTCCAGTCCTTCGAGGATGGGCATAGTACCCACGATCTGCGGTGGCTGCCCGTAGTCTCTCTGGATTTCCCGGCCTACCAGGAGGTTAAACAACTGATCAAGCCCTCCCAGCTCCACGTCGGCCTGAATGGCCACCGAATCGTAGGCCTGGGCCAGCGGATAGAGCAGCTCGTGAACCGAGATGGGCTGCCCGTCGCGGTAGCGCTTCGAAAAATCGTCCCGCTCGAGAATCCGGGCCACCGTATAATGCGAGCACAGGCGGACCACGTCGTCGAACTTCATTTCGCCGAGCCACTCGCTGTTGAAGCGCACCTCGGTGCGCGCCGGGTCGAGGATCTTGAACACCTGCGCCTTGTAAGTCTCCGCGTTGGCTTTGATCTCCTCTGGCGTCATGGCCGGCCGCGTCGCGTTGCGGCCGGTGGGGTCGCCGATCATCCCGGTGAAATCCCCGATCACGAAGATCACCTGGTGGCCAAGGTCCTGGAAGTGCTTCATCTTGCGCAGCAGCACGGCGTGGCCCAGGTGGAGGTCGGGCGCCGTAGGGTCGAACCCGGCCTTCACCCTCAACGGGCGGCCCAATGCGAGGCGAGCGCGGAGCTCTTGCTCTGAAACAATCGCCATGTCGCGTTTGAGGTAGGCGAGTTTTTCTTCAATCGTCCGATGGCTCACGTGCGGATGACCCTTCTCCCTTCGATGCGGAAACGTTCGCTCAACACCAGATTGACGGCCTCGGTATAGATGCGGTGCTCCTGGGCCAGGATGCGGGCCGAGAGCGTATCCACGGTGTCGTCGTCGCGCACCTCCACCGCGGCTTGCACCAGGATCGGCCCGGCGTCCAGATACTCGTCCACGAAGTGCACCGAGCAGCCGGTGATCTTTACGCCGTGCTCGAGCGCCTGGCGCTGCGCTTCCAGTCCTGGAAAGGCCGGGAGCAATGCGGGGTGGATATTCAGGATGCGGTCCCGAAATTGCTGGATGAAATAGGCGCTCAACAGCCGCATGAAACCCGCCAGGCAAACCAGGTCCACCTGGCGGCGCTGCAACTCTGCCACCACCAGCCGGTCGTAGACCTCCCGCTCCATCCCTTTCGAGGGGATGCAGACCGCCGGCAACCCGCGGTGGCGCGCTTTCTCCAGGCCCGCCGCGTGAGGGTTGTTGCTGATGACGACGGCGATCTCGGCCGGGATCGCGCCCTTCGCCACATTGTCGGCGATGGCCTCGAAATTCGAGCCGCGGCCGGAAAGCAGGATGCCCAGACGCTTCATGCCCACACTACTCTCCTTGCGCCCCGCCATCTCGCGGCAATCACCTCGCCGACCCGGTAGGCCGGCTCGCGGATGCCCGCCAGCAGCCGCAGCACCCGGCTTTCGGCCCGCCGCGGCACGGCCAGGATCATGCCGATGCCCATATTGAAAGTGCGCAGCATTTCCTCTTCGGGAACATTCCCCAGGCGGCGCAGCAGATCAAAGATGGGCAGCACCGGCCAGGAGCCGAGCCGGATGCGCGCCGCGAGATTCGGCGGCAGCATGCGTGGGGTGTTGTCGGTAATACCGCCGCCGGTGATGTGCGCCGCTCCGCGCACGAGCCCGTGCTTCATCAGCAGCCGGATCGGCTGGAGATAGCTGCGGTGCGCTTTCAGCAGTTCCTCGCCGACGCGGATGTTGAGGTCGGGGAGATAAGTGCCCGGGCCGTATCCCGCCGCCTCGAACAGCAGCCGGCGAGCGAGCGAATATCCATTGGTGTGCAGGCCGGTGGAGGGCAGGCCGAGCAGCACGTCTCCCTCGGCAATAGCCTGCCCGCCGAGCAATCTCTTCCGCTCGGCCTGTCCCACGATGAAGCCCGCGAGATCGTATTCGCCCTCCCGATAGAAGCCGGGCATCTCGGCCGTCTCCCCACCGATCAGGGCGCACCCGTTCTCGCGGCAGCCCTCGGCAAGACCGCTGACGATCTGCTCGGCGACTCCGGCGTCGAGCTTTCCCATCGCCAGGTAATCCAGGAAGAAAAGCGGCGTCGCGCCCTCGACGGC
>JACQDG010000166.1 GCA_016201185.1 Acidobacteriota bacterium
TCGGGTGATCATAGGGACCCCATTCATCGCTTCGGTTCGCCGGAATAGCAAGGCAAATCTTCGAAGAAAGATGCGATGGCAATTGTTGGCCTGCGGGGCTACGCCCGGCACCGGGGCGTCAGCCTAAGGGCGGTCCAGAAGGCGATTCAATCGGGGCGGATTCGGACGACGGCGGATGGCAAGATCACACCAAGGAGGCGGATGCAGACTGGCAAGACAAACGCCTTCCGTGGAACTCTTTTTGGGCACCGCGAGGGACCGGCTTGGATGGGCTTCTGGTGGGCCGGGCCCTCACCCGCTCGCTGGTCGTTGGCGGAAGCGGCCAAGGCTGCCAGCAAGACAAACATGAGCGCGGCGAGAGCCGGCTTCTGCAGCGGAAAATCAACCATGCTGTGGAGAAACACCGCAACCACACCCGCGCCCCACACGAAGCGAATGGCGCTGCGGAAACCCCAGATGAAGATCCAGAGGAGCATGGCAAGAAGTGGAAAACCGCCCTCGGCCGTCCATTCCACCCAGTCGCAGTGGGCGTGATTGGCAAAGGCGCCGATATCGAGGAGGGCATAAGCCGGGTACGCGGTCGGCCAGGCGCCAAGGCCGCAGCCGGTCCACGGTCGATCACGGATCATGCAGAGCGAGGAGTAGAACACCTCACGCCGGAACCGAAGAGGATCCGGATCCTGAAACCTTTCCCACAGGACCTCCCAGCCAACCACCGCGGTGAAGACAACTGCGAAGAAGGCTATCCTTGCCAGACTGGCAAGCAGTGTTCGGAGGGAAATCGTATGGCCAATAATCAATGGGAAAAGCAGAACGGCGATTTCAAGAGTGACCAGGATCGAGCCGGCCCGGGAAGCGCCGGCAATCACCGAGGCGAACATGGCGCCTGCCACGGCCGCATAACCGACAGCTCTCTTGCGCTCCGCCAGGATCTTATACAGAGCCAGCGGAAGGAGCAAGGCGACAAAAGAAGCATAATGATCGCGGTTCACGAAAGGCCCCAGGGCCTGCTCGGCGTACTGCGCCGGAAATAGCCAGAAGACCTTGCCATTAGAGGTGAAAAACTGGATTACGGATACAACGCTCAGCGCGCAGCCGAAGGAAAGTAGGGACTTACGAAAGGCCTGGCGTATCTCAATAAAGGCCAGCACCTGCAGAGAAAGGAAAAAGATGACGAAGTTTGTGGCCCATCCCAGGACGGCATTCCAGGTGTCAAATCGGTACACTGTCTGATCCGTGATGAGCTGCAGCAGGCCCCATACCACGGCTCCGCCCAACGGAATCATGACCGTGCTGCCGCGCACGCGGTAAGGGCGAAACATCGTCCAAACGGCCCAGACGATGGCCAATCCAAACACACCAGCCTGAAACACGGAAACCGCCCAGCGTTCCCGGACCGCATCGGTTAAGATTGAAAAACACAGGAGAACCGCTAGCGCCACCGCGGACCAGACAGCGAAACGCCACTGGGGAGTGCCTTCCATGGCTCAGCTACGGCAGAGCGAATTCAAGGCTGGTATGGATCAACAAAACCGAGCCTTCGATGCGTGTCGTTCCCAACGTCCGCTGATACGTGAGCGCCACGCGGGCCAAGCGGGTGTCAGGAGGCGTGGAAAACAGGAGATCGCCTTCCGTCGGCTTTTCGTTCGACATATCGGTAGATCGGGCTGCCAGCTCGGCGCCCGTGGCGAAGTCGAAGATCCGCCAGCGCAGGCCCGTATCGGGGGCGATGCCTGAGGTCCGATACCGAAATCGGAACCGGTAGGGTTTACCCGGCAACAGCGGGACCGACTGGCTGAGAATCTCGCAGCTTTCCGGTTGTTTGCCGGAGAAGGTTACTCGCAGCAGCGGAAGCGATTGGCCCTGAGAAAATGAGACTCCTTCTGGAGAGTGCAGTCGCCAGTCAAAGCCGTGCGAGAGCGGTAATTCACGGAAGTCGCCATTTGTAAGCGATAGACCTTTATCCGGTTCCAGGGCGGGGTAGGAAATGAGCCTGCGCCGGCTGACAGCATTCCATATCCGGAGTGCGACCGGGAGCTGTCGCACGCTCAGAAGGCGGTCGCAGGAAGTGAACAAAATCGGCAGATCCTTCGGGCTGGCGTGTTCTGCCACTCTCTGCGCCACCGGCTCTACGGCATCCAAATGATTGTCATCCAGCAGAAAGCCGAGATACTGCGCCAGGATTTTCGGGTCATCCGGGATGGCCCGTTTGAGAATCACCTCTGGGTCCTGTGTCACTCTCCAGCAGAGCCGGAACAGGGGAGCAGCATCACCATACAACATCACGGCCGCTGGCCTTGCCCATAGCCAAAAGTTTTCCACATCGCTCCGCCGAAAGTAGAAATTGACGAGGGTCCAGCGAGGGTCGTATTGCTTGTCGATGCGGGTCGCCTCGAGCAGGTTTCTCTCGGCCCTGGCAAAGTCTTTATCCACCTCGGCCCGAAGGCCCAATTCGACCCAGGAAGAAGAGTCCCTGGGGTTGCAGGCGACCGCCGATTCGAGCGCTGCAAGGGACCCGGCGGGATCTTTCCCCGATTGGTCCAGCATAGCGGCCCAATGAGCATGGTAACGCGCGTTGCCCGGCACGAGTTCGACGGCGCGGCTGGCGCCCTCCGGCGAGTCCGTATGGACCAAGAGATCGGCGTAACCCAGCCGCAGCGTCCAAAAACACGCATACGCCAGGATGGCGATAGCAATGAGACTCGCCAGGATGCGAATTCGGGCGAATCGGGGCTTCATGGGCGGGAGGCTCACTGTCACGGCTCAAGGCTCCTGGCGGCGGATGAGCACGGCGGTCCCGGAGGCCAAGCCCATGCCTTTGCCAAAACATGTAGCCCACCAGTTTACTTCCATGGAATTTTCAGAGAGAAGCTTCAATTGCAATTCCCCCTTTGCGCCGCCCCCGGCGCTCCACGGGAAGCGGGCGCTGTTCTGGGAAGGCGGCTGCCCCTCGAATTGAAAGGCGACCTCCGGCGAAATGGCGCGATCCGAGATCTGATATCGCGCCCAGTAGCGCCCTCTCAGCACGCTGGCTTGCTCCAGAATGACCAACTCGATGTATTCCGGCGGATAAAGAGTCTCCGCTGGCTTACCCCGGTCGGCCCCCGCATAAAACCAGATGCCACCAAAGCCGCTGCGCCTGGGGGGGGATGGACCTTGAAACATTACTGGAGCGCCTGGTGATGCCGCTTGAAAGTTCGGCGCCGGCTCCTGGACTCGCTCCTTCACGACGGGATGAACGGCAGAAGATGCTCCGCCCTCGCTTCGCAACCGGCCGATCTCCGCAAGGGCCGCATCGCGCTCCGACCGAACGGTTTCCAGTTTCTCTTGCAATTCCGAAAGTTGCTGTGCCTGCGCCTTGTACTTCTCGCGCAGAGATTCGGAATTTCTGGGCAGCCCAGCCACCGCCTTGCGCTTGGCGTTCACTTCTGGCGTGAGAGACGGCTGTAACGCCGTATGCGACTGTGAGCGCGCTGTCGAGTCTCGGCTCGTATCCCTATCGAGATTGAAATAGCCAACGATGCTTCCCAGCCCGACAGCGGCCATGACGACCCAAACCCAACTTCCCCGAACGATTCTCCATAACTGTAATGCCTCGACGCCGGCGTCCGGATGAGGAGCAACCAGAGCGATGGGAACCGGTATATTAGCTGGAGATAACCCGGAACGGTCTTCCAAGCCGGCATCATATTCCCTTCTTTTGTCTGCATCGATCAACACGCCGACGATCTCGTGTAGGCGCTTCATCTGGCATTCAGCCATGAGCCTCAGCTTCTCGTCCTGATGGTGGTCCGGATGCAGCAGGCGGACCAGGCTCTTATAAGCCTGGCGGATTTCTTCCGTGGTGGCCGTCTTAGACAGGCCGAGCTCGTCATAGTAGTTCATTAGGCTGGCCCATTTCACGTTTACAATGGTAGGACATTTGTTATGAAAATAGTACTATATACTCGTAAGTGCTGTCATATGTAATATTTGTTTTGAATTCAGCGTTGACTTTAGGAAAATGTTAGTATACACTGATTATATTTCGTGCACCGGAGGAAAATCATGCTTCGTGAACTGCAGTCCGTTATCGCGCTGGCGTTGATCGGATATCTAAGCGTCGGATCGGCCGCGGCTCCTGTGATCGGCGTAGTGAATGCCCGTGGCAACTTCCGTATTGACAATGCCAAAGTATATCGGCACAGTACCCTCTTCGATGGGAATTCGATCGAAACGGAAAAGGTGCCGTCTGAACTCCAGCTCCACAGCGGAGGGCAACTGCTGCTGGACCCTGCTTCTCGGGGTATGGCGTACCGCGACCGCATCGTACTCGAAAAGGGGGCCGGACGGCTGAAGGGCGCGAACGGTTATCGGATCGAGGCGCGCACCCTTCGGATTTTGCCCGCGGGACCGGACTCAGCGGTTCAAGTGGCCCTGAACAAAGCGAATCACGTGCAGGTCAGGGTGTTCAACGGCGCCGCACAGGTGTCTAATGCTGAGGGAGTCGTGGTTGCCAACGTTGGACCGGGTAAAGCCCTGGACCTGGAGCCCCAGGCAGCGGGCGCGGCAGCTCCCACCAAATTAACGGGTTGCCTTAAAAGGAAGGACGGAAAGTTCATCCTGACGGATGAGACGACGAACGTCACCGTCGAATTGCAGGGCGCCGAGCTGGACCAGCAAGTGGGGAACGTGGTCGAGGTCACTGGCGCCGCGATTCCCGGCGTCACACCCGTGGCGGGTGCGACCCAGGTGATCAGCGTGAGCGACCTGAAGGAGACTGACAGGAAATGCGCGCGTGGGGACGCAGCCGCGGGTGCAGCCGCGGGAGCCGCCGCCGGCGCAGGTGCTGGAATAGCAGGACTATCCACTGCGGCTACAGTTGCGATAATTGGTGGCGTTGCTGCAGCGGCAACAGTCGCTGGCCTAGCGGTGGCGATTGGAGGAGAGGGCAAACCTCCGGCTAGCCCGTGAACGAACATACTCCACATTTGTCATTTCTAGGAGCTTGTCCGAGAGCCGCCGGCACGGTGCCAACCGTGCCGTTGAAAGCACCGCCGGGCCGGTCGAAGCGGACGCGATCGCCATCCATGAGCTCAGAAGGATCAGGAGATCTGCCCCCGTTGGTTTGTCCTCGCATTCGTTCGACCATTCCGCCGCCCTCTACCCGGTAACAGATCCGATACATCTTCAGAATGTTGTGCGTCAGGCACACCAGCGCCCATTCCCCTTTTACTTTCTCCAGCCCCCGCAGGAGAAATTGCCGGAATCCTCGCCCCTGTTTGATCTGACCGAACACCGGCTCCACAATCCCCTTCCGCAGCGCACTGATCGCCGCTCCCACCTTGGTCTGCAACTTCCGCCGCATCCGATCCACCCGCGTCGCCCCTTTCGGCAGCGGTCCCCGCTTACAAGGTGCCGGTCGCTGGCCGTGTTTCTGCTTCTCGGTGGCGATGTAGCCGTCGATCCGCCTCCTCCCCAGGTAGGCCAGGTTCTCCTCCGAGCAGTAACCGTTATCCGCCGACAACTGCTGCGGCTTCTGCCCCGCTTGCTGCCGAATCGTCCCCACCATCGGCTGCAATTGCTCCTTGTCGTTCGCTTGCTGTGTGACGCTTGACCGACGATGAGCTGCAACGCCCACCGCCACCTGCGCGCTGTAGGCCTGCACATACCGGTCCGGCCCTTTCATGATCCGCGACTCCGGGTCGGTGAAGTTGTATTGCGCCGAATCTTTCGGTACCGCCGGTTCGGCCGGTCGGCCGGCCGCGGCAGCCTCTTGCCGCGCCCTCTGCTCCAGCGCCCGCTGGGCTTCCCGAATTCGTTTCAATCGCGTCTCGCGCCGTCGTAACTCCACCGGTAGCTCCTCCCCGCTGCGGTCCTTCCCATAGCGGGCGTCTTCCTCCTCATCCAGCGCCTCGGCCTGGGCCAACAGCTGTTTCACCTCTGCTCGCAACTGCCGCTCTTGTTCCTTCATCCGCCCATAGCTCATGGCCTTATGCTTGGAGGCATTCGCTTGGATTTTGCTGCTGTCCAACGCCACCCGCCCCAGCTTCATCGCCCCCGCCGCCAGCGCCATCCGCAGCACCTGTTCGAACAGCCCTTCCAGCGCCGCCAGGTGCATCTTGCGGAAATCCGAGATCGTCCGAAAGTCCGGCTGGTGGCCCGCCGCCAGCACCCGGAACGCCACATCCTCAGCCAGCTGCTTCTGAATCTTGCGCGAGGAAAACACCCTCGCGCAGTAGGCGTAGACCAGTACCTTGGTCATCATCAGCGGGTGGTACGGCGGCTGGCCTCGCTCCTCGTCCTCGTAGACCGCTTCGATCGCGGACCGGTCTGCCTGATCCACCACGTCGCTGACAAAATAGGCCAGGTGATCTTCCGGCAGCCAATCCTGCAGACTGGGCGGCAGCAGCAGAGCTTGTTCCGGTTGGTAGGGTCGGTAGGTCTTGGGCATAAAACATAATGCCCTGATCTTGTTCCAACCTGCAACAGAAATCGTCAATTCTCGGACAAGCTCCTAGACTAAACTAACTAACCGGCTGCTAAAAAAGTGCCCGGGATGCATCGGACAGACAGGCGAAAGCGCCTGTCCAGCATGTACAGTCAATATCTTGCCGGCTACTGTGGGACAGCCTCAGCCTGTCAGGGCGGCAGTGACCTCCGGTCTGTTCGGGATTGCGGACTGGTTCGTCAGCCAATCGAAAAACTCCCGGAGACCCCGCCTAAAATCTGTCTTCGGTTCGTACCCCAGGAGAGCTTTAGCCTTGCTGACATCGGCGTACGTTTGTGGTGCATCGCCGGGCTGTTCGGACTGGATGCTTACTTTCGCGCTAATACCGGACACCTCCTCGAGAGCCCGGATCATCTCAAGGATGCTCACCGTGCGGTTATTCCCGAGGTTGATCACTTCATAGAAACTGCCGCGGTACTCCATGGCCATACGGATGCCTTGAACGATGTCGGCGATGTATGTGTAATCCCGCCGCGCGCTCCCGTCTCCATACACCGGCACCGGCTCGGCATCCAACATGAGTTTAGCAAACTTGTGGATGGCAAGATCGGGACGCTGGCGAGGTCCATAGACCGTGAAGAAGCGCAAAGCAATGAACCGGATCCCGTACAGATGGCTGTAAACATGTCCTGTCAATTCTCCGCTCACCTTAGTACTAGCGTAGGGACTGATGGGGAGCAGCACGTGGTCAGTCTCCCGCCAAGGTACATTCGGATTCACGCCATAGACGCTGCTGCTCGAGGCGAAGATGAACTGTTCGACATCCCACGACTTGGCGAGTTCCAGCAGGTTTTGGGTACCCACCACGTTCACTTCCTGGTAGGCAGTCGGGTCCTGAATGGATGGTCGAACACCCGCCTTGGCAGCGAGGTGGACGATCACTTCATAGTCACCCGCGAGGTTACTCCGCAGCATCGCAAAGTCGCGGATGTCCGCGTCAACTAAGGTAAAATTCTTATTGTGGCAATGGGCTTCAACGTTCCGGCGCTTCGTGGCTGGCTCATAGAATGGGTCGAAATTATCGACCACCGTTACACGCCAACCTTCATTCAGCAATCGATCCACCAGATGACTGCCGATAAACCCAGCGCCACCAGTGACCAGAACATGTCTCATAACGGATACTCCGAGAACGCCTGGTGCTCACAGCTCAGCTCAGGATTCCGCGCGTGGCTACCGCCGCGCGACGCGCGGTTCCAGCATCTATATCGACCTGGCAGACACCCCCAGCCGCCGCCAGTCAAGCCGCAGTTATGGCCGTAGGCCTTTCGTCGTCCGCGAGCAACCGCCGCAACACAAATGCGCTCGGGTTGTAGTCGGGTAGAATTTCCTTCAGCGCCAGAATCAGGTTGCGAGCGTCGCCTGATGCGCACAGCCGCCGGAGATTCTCCATGTACGCGGCCATATTCCCTGCGGGAAGGCCATTTCCGGCAAAGATCCTGATTTTTTCGTGCGCGGTAGGCAGCGTGTCTTCGTCGAACAAGTTCAACTCTTCGTAGAGTTTTTCTCCGGGCCGGACTCCGGTGAATTCGATCGGTATGTCCTCATCGGGCCGCAGCCCGGACAGTAGAATCAGGTTCCGGGCCAGATCCACGATCTTTACCGGATCCCCCATGTTCAGCACGAAGATCTCGCCTCCCTTCCCCATCGCAGAAGCCTGGAGAACAAGCTGGCATGGCCAAGCGCTTGGTGGCGCCCATGATGCTTGTTGGGCGCACCGCCTTGTCCGAGGAGATCATCACGAAATCCTCGACGCCATGCTGCGCCGCTGCCACTGCCACGTTGTATGTTCCAAAGACGTTGTGCTCGAGCGCCTCAAAGACGTGCCCTTCCATCATTGGAACGTGCTTGTACGCTGCTGCATGATAGACAATGGACACGGAGTATTCGCGGAAAACCTCCGCCAACCGGCGCGAGCTTTGGATGCTCCCGATCTCAGCGTGGAAGGGCACGTCGGGAGCGGACCGCTGCATCTCACGATGCAGATAGAATAGCGGGGTCTCCGCAATGTCGAACCCGATGATCGCTCTGGGCCGGAAGCGGGCGATCTGCCGGCACAACTCGGAACCGATCGAGCCGGCGGCCCCAGTAACAGCAACTACCTTACCCTTGAGCCAGACCCGAATCTCTCCATCGTTGAGGTGTACTGGAGTCCGACCCAGCAGGTCTTCCACCGCTACGTCGCGGATCTGGCTGGCCAGGCCCTGGCCTTCGATGGTTTGTGCGAGCGCCGGAATGGTGCGGCACCGCACTCCCGCCTGGTGGCAATACCGCAGAACTTGGGCCATCCGGCCGCCGGTAGCCGAGGGGATGGCAACCAGAACTTCTTCAATTTGCTGTTTCCGAACGATTTGCGCAAGATCAGAGCCGGCCCCGAGTACATCCGAGCCCTGGATCAACAGTCCCCTTTTTTGCGAGCGGTCATCCACGAAGCCACACACGCGGTAGTGGAGGGCGGGATTCGATCGGATTTCGCGCAGCAGCATCACCCCGGCCGCCCCAGCCCCGTAAATGACTACCCGTTTGCATAAACCCTTCTTGCATCCCTTTTCGACCGACTCCTGAACGATCCTGGCGCAGACACGAACGCCGGCAGTCGCCAGGAAGCAGATCAGGCAGTCGAGGAAATAGATGGAGCGCGGGAACCCGCGCGGGACTAGCCAAGCAATGAATACGGCGCCCCCGAAGGATCCTAGGAGATTCCCGACCCCAATCCGAACCACGTCGTTGACGGAAACAAACCGCCACCAGCCACGGTCGAGGCCACACATCCGAAAGACGATCGTCTTAAGGACCAGCCATATAGGGAGCGCCTTGGCCAGGTGGGCCAGGTGGACCGTTGGAATACTCCCATCAAAGCGAAGAAGGAAGGCAGCTATTCCAGACAGGGCGAAGATAACGGACTGCGCCATCCAGATGAGAAAACGGTGGAACCTCTCCACCCTTTCCATGCGATTCGTGAGCGCCAGCAGGAGTGTTTTCAAGGCTTGATTCACCGTACAAATGCAGAGGCCGTAGACGGATACTGCATCACGATTTCCGTGGCGCCCGGAGGCGGAAATGGCATCAGCGCCCGGTCGCGCCGGGCCATGGATCGTAGCAGCTCATCGGCTCCCCACTGTTCCAGGATGCGCTGGATGCCGCTCAGGGCAGCGGGACGTGATACCATTCCGATCGCGGTCAGGGCAACAATTCGAAGGTCGGTAAGAAACGTGCGCTTGTCAACGTAAAGCAGCGCCAGCCGGCTTTTCCACGGTCGAATGATCTGGTTGTAAAGGAGGTCGGGATCGTCGGAGCCCTTCAGAACATCACCCTCGTCGGCAAAGACGATCGAGGCCAAATCGGTGATCCCAGGGCGGATGCTCAGCATTCGCTTCTCTTGTTCCGTGTACATGCTGGCATCCGTCAGGACCTGTGGTCTCGGGCCCACCAGGCTCATGTCCCCTTTGAGTACGTTCCAAAGCTGAGGCAGCTCGTCGATCTTGAAGGCCCGCAGAAAGCGACCCACTGCCGTGATACGACGATCGGTTGCGGCCGTGGAGCTCCCGCCCGCCCTGTCTGCGTCAACTAGCATGGACCGGAACTTGACCATGTGGAACGTGCCCCCTCCGTGTGCCATACGGGAGGGTATATAAAAAGGCGAGCAGAAGTCCTGCAACCAGAGGGCAATCATCGCCAGGACGAGAATCGGTGAAGTGAGGGCAAGCCCTACCGCTGACGCCGCCAGGTCAAAGAAGCGCTTCATCGCCCGGCCAGTGCGCCTACCATTGCCTCGTAGCTGGCGATCCTGGGTACCCTGGCTCGGACGGCCTCTGCAATGGACCTCGCATCCATCCTGTACACCTTCCGCAGATAAACTTGGGCGCCCACGGTGGACGAGAAACCGCTTCGCAACCCGATTCGCAAAAAGCACCTTGGATGCACTCCGCGCTCGAGAAGGTTCTCGGCGACTGCCCCGCCCAAGCCACCTTCGACGGTGTGCTCCTCAACGGTAATGATGCCACCGGTTTCTTTGGCCGCGCGTTCCAAGCTATCGACGTCCAAAGGCTTGACCGTGTGCATGCTCAGGACCCTGCAAGAGATGCCTTCCGCATCCAGTACCTCGGCGGCCTGAAAGACCTCCTCCAAGATGCTGCCTGTGGCCACGAGGGTCATATCGAAACCGTCCCGGATCGTACGGGCCCGGCCCAGTTCAAACTGCTCACCCGGCTGAACGGTCGGCCGGGCACTGGACTTATCGAGTCGCAGCACGGCAGGCCCAGGTCGCTCAACGAGCGCGCGCGCCGCTTCCGCAACCTCCCACAAATCACAGGGCGAAACCACCGTGATGTTCGGCAACGCCCGGAGAATCGAGATATCCTCTGTCGCGTGGTGAGAAACACCTAGAGCTCCATAGCTGAAGCCGGCGCCTATCGAAACAATCTTCACGTAACGCGTGCGGACCTGTATCAGCCCGATCCCAAAGATAAAGTTGGCCAAAATATTCCAAATCCTTATCCTTACAACATGCAACTTGGGGACGACCCGTCCAAAGTGACATCGTCGTTGCTTGAGCTTAAAAAGAATAAGCCCGCGTCGACGAAAACACGTGGAGAGGCCGGATTCTACTCTCAGCTCGAAGAGGCGTTGCAAGTTTGCTACTATAAAAGAGACACCCTTGCCTTTTACGGTGTGTGCAATCAAGCAGCTTGGTTTGCCTTCGGCGAACGGAATCGCAGACAAGGCCTCTGCTAGTGCCTCGTGATCGTGTCCATCGGCCTCGCGGACCGCCCAGCCGAAGCTCCTCCATTTCTCGGCGAAGGGTTCCAGCGCGAGCGTCTCAGCCACCGGAGCCAGGCTTTGGATCTTGTTGTAATCCACAATGGCTACAAGACTGTCAAGCTTGTGGTGAGCGGCAAAGAGTACAGCCTCCCAGGTCGAGCCTTCATCGCATTCGCCGTCGCTCAAAAGAACAACGACGCGGTGAGCGGCTCCTTCGAGTTTGCCGGCGTAGGCCCTCCCGGCTCCGATCGACAATCCATGGCCGAGAGAGCCCGTCGAGACTTCGACACCGGGTATTCCCCTGTGCGAAATGTGGCCGCAAAGGTCCGATCCGTCCTGGTGGTGGGTCAGAAGCTTCTCCACGGGAAAGAAACCACGCTCGGCCAGCACGGCGTAGACGGCACAGCCGGCGTGGCCTTTACTGAGAATGAATCGATCCCGAGACGGCCAGTCCGGCCGTTTCGGGTCAACACGGAGGACGCGGCCATAGAGTACGGCGAGCATGTCTGCGCAAGAAAACGCCGCTCCGACATGAGAACTACCGCCGCGATTCGTCATCCTCAGACACTGGATGCGTACGCGCCTTGCCAGTGACTTCGTATCGATCATCCTCAAATGGAGCGAGCGCCGGTTTGCTATTCCAGCGTGGCAAATGCGATGTACGGATCCCACTCAAGGCGGCGCATTCGAAGGCGATCCAGTCCAACCGCTTCCATCGCGGCGCGCGTCTCTCCAGGCCAGAGTGGATTGTCCAGGTCATCGAAGGCGAGCACAGCACCTTTCGGCATCCGTGGAACGAAGTTCTCCAAGGCCACCTTCGTGGGCTCAAACAAGTCACAATCGATAAAGAGCAGGCTGACCACAAGATGCGGGTTCGCGGTCAGGAACTCTTGGATCGTTTTCACTATGTCGCCGCGAATCAGCTCGACCTTTGGAATGTGGCCGAGGAAGCGGTCCTTGTCATACTCTGCGATTAGCTGGAGCAGTTCTTCGTAAGCACCCGAGTGCAGGTCCCCGGGCTTGGCTGTCGTTGAAGGACTTTGATCCTTTTCGTTTAGTGACGGGAAACCTTCAAACGTGTCAAACCCGTAAATACGCCGGGTCAGGTTTTCAGGCTCCAACATCGTGCTGAGTTTTGCCCAAGCCATGAGACCGAAGCCCTTGTAAACACCGCATTCAACGATCGATCCTTTGACGGGCATGGCGAGCTTGAAAACCTCGTACATCGCGAGGAATCTCTTGAGGTGATTGCGGCGGACGTACTTCGTGAAATTCTCGAGTTTCACTTCGGTGCTCTCCCGGCAGGCGTCGAATATCCTCGCTATATCCGCGCCAACCCGCTTTTCGACCTCTGTTCGCAAGGGCTTGTCCACTCTGCCAACCTCCGCGAGCGATCTCAGGGGCGATAAAACTTCCGGATCTTCTCGCATACGTACTCGACGTCGTCGGTGGACATCGACATGTTCAGCGGCAGCATGAGCATTGCCTGGAACAGGTAGTCTGTGTACGGCAGCTCCTGTGTGAACCCGAGCTTTCGGCAACGATGCACCGCGACCCCTCCCCACTGGATCAAGGTGCCGATCCCATGCTCCGCCAGGAAGGCCTTCAGCTCGTCGCGCCGCGCAGCGTCGATCTCGTAGTTTTGATAGATGTCAAAGTGGTCTGGGTCGCTATCGGGCGGGGGCGGCAAGATCAGTTGTTCGACGTCGCCCAGAGCCTCCTGGTACATCGAGGCGATTTCGCGCCGCCTGTGGACGACCTGGTCGAATTTCTTCAGGCGGTAATCCAGGATCGCTGCCTGAAGGTTGTCCAACCTGCTGTTGATGCCCCAGGAGACGATTTCCCCCTTGCGGTTACGGCCGAAATCTCGGAGCTGCCAGAGGCGCTCGTACATCTCGTTGTTTGAGGTGAGCACGGCGCCCCCATCCCCCAGACAGCCGAGAACCTTGGCGGGATAGAAACTAAAAGCTGACGCGATTCCGAACGAACCTGCGCCCTTGTCCTTGAACTTCGAGCCCAGAGCTTGCGCCGCATCCTCGATAATGAGGAGACCGTGACGCTCCGCGATGTCCCGCAATGCGTCCATGTTGCACGTCCGGCCATTCAAGTGTGTCGGCAAGATGGCTTTTGTGCGTGGAGTGATCGCTTGTTCCACAGCCGCCGGGTCGATCAAGTGATCCGACCCGCATTCCACTGGGACGGGGGTTGCGCCAGCGGAGTGTATCCCGATGGCCGTCGCGATCATTGTGTGCGACGAAAGAATCACCTCGTCGCCAGGCCCGAGGCCAGCGGCTTGACATCCTATCATCAGTGCGTCGGTGGCATTCCCGACTCCTAGCGCATACTTCGCACCGACGAACTCGGCCAGATGCCGCTCAAAGGCTGCCAGGTCCTCCTGCATGATAAAGGCGCCACGGCGTCCGATGTCACCGATGACTTCCAGCAACGCAGACTCCTCCCCGACGAATACTGATGCGTAGTCAAAGAATGAAACTGTGCGTAATGCTGCCGTGTGACTCACTGGGGTACTTCCTTTGACAACCCCAATCTGGCGATAGCGTAAATCACCCGATAGCTCCGCAGGTCCGTCGAATCGACATGCCTTCCGTAAGCTGACGTGGAATAGGCGTCAGCCTTCCGTAGAACAACCGCTTCAACCACTCCTTCCCTCTCATCGTCATCGGAATCAGGTGGAGCCTCACGGCAATCCTCCGGATCACGCCCACGCACGCACGAATCACCCCGCCGGCGTCATCCGGAAATCCCACAAGTATCGAGACATCAAATCCTTGCCTGCTCAGAGCCTCCGCCAAATCCCGGACCTCAAAGTACCCGGTACTGAACGGGCTGGGGTTGAAGCCGGTCCACTTGCAGTTGACCGTCGATATGAGCAAGACCCCGCCCGGCCGCAAAACACGGCGGGCTTCCAGGAAGAATCGGTCCGGACGTGCCAAGTAATACAGCGCCTCGAACAGGATCACGAGGTCGAAGGACAGGTCGGGGAAGGACAGGCTTTCCGCATCCAACTGCCTGATCGTGATCCGCGGGCCACCGCAGTAAGTTTCCCTTGCGATTCGGGAGTTCTCCTCCTCGATATCACCGCCCACCACAGAGGCTGCCCGCGCCGCAAGAAGGCCCAATCCGATGCCGGTTCCGCAGCCCACTTCCAGCACGTCCTTCCCTAGCACATAGCGGGATGCCAGATGATACCGCGTGTACAGCATCGAGAGTTGTTCCCGCGTGGCTCCCTGTTTCGGCCGTTCCACGATGGTCGAGAAGTCCGGCGACTTGGCTCCGGCACTCAATGCACCACCTCCAGGTTGGCATTATCCGCGCGCGGCACTTCGGCACGCCCCTGGCTGGATGCGATTCGGGTCCTATCCCCCACGGGAAGGCCGGCCCGCGCGTACAGATCAACGGTTTGCCGGGCGACAATCTCATCGGAGAACCGCTCCAGCACCAACCGTCGGCTCTCTTGCCCCATCTCGTCCACTTCCTGGGGATGGTCCACCATGTATTCGAACGCGGCCGCGAGGCTTTCCGCGTCCCGGGGCTTCACCAGCAGTCCGTTTACCCCCACCTCCACCACATCGCGGCAGCCAGGCATGTCCGTCGTGATAATCGCCCTGCCGCAGGACATGGCCTCCAGCAGGCTGCGGGGCACCCCTTCCCGATAATAAGAAGGAAGCACGACTACGTCGGCTTTTTCGAGGTAGGCCACGACATTGTCGTCGTGCGGATAATACTCGATCGCGCCCAGGGCTGCCTGTTGTTCCAACCAATCGCCCGGAATCGTCCCCGGATTCACGAGCCACTCTTCTTTAACGCCCGTTGGGTTGCCAGCGGGCGCACCGCCAACCAGCACAAATCGGGCATCGACCGCGCTGCCCTTCGCGTGCAGCCGCTTCTGAACCTTTTCGGCTGCCGCGATGTACTCCCGGACTCCCTTCGCCCAGAGCATGCGGCCAAACATCAGGAAGGTCATCGACCGGCCGTTGGACAGCCTCGAAGGAATG
>JACQDG010000167.1 GCA_016201185.1 Acidobacteriota bacterium
ATTCCCGGCAAATCCACGGTGGGGATCGAAGTGCCGAACCGGAAGCGGGAGGTGATCAGCCTGCGCGAGGTGATCGAGTCGCCGGAGTTTCAAGACTCCTCCTCCCGTCTGACCTTTTCTCTGGGCAAGGACATCAACGGACGGATTCGCGTCGCCACGCTCGATTCGATGCCCCACCTGCTGATCGCCGGCTCAACCGGCTCCGGCAAGAGCGTGCTGATGAACTGCCTCATCATGTCCATCCTCTACAAGTCGACGCCGGATGAAGTGCGATTCATCCTGGTCGACCCCAAGCGGCTGGAGCTGGGGCTTTACGAGGACATCCCCCACCTGCTGACGCCGGTGATCACCGACCTGAAGAAGGCCTCCTACGCGCTGCGCAACGCCACGCTGGAAATGGAGCGGCGGTTGAAGCTGCTCGCCACCGAGGGCGTGCGCAACATCGAGCAGTACAACCGGAAGGTCCGTAGCAAGGGATACACGTCGCTGAGCCTTTTTGACAACGATGAGCCGCAGGAGCCGCCGCGGCCGCTGCCCTACATCGTGATCCTCATCGACGAGCTGGCGGATTTGATGCTGCTTGAGGGCAACAACGTGGAGGAGTCGATCACGCGGCTGGCGCAGATGGCCCGGGCGGTGGGCATCCACTTGGTGCTGGCCACCCAGCGGCCCAGCGTGGACGTGATCACGGGGCTGATCAAGGCGAACTTTCCGGCGCGCATTTCCTTCCGGGTGGCGACGCGGGTCGATTCGCGGACCATTCTCGACTCCATGGGCGCCGAGGCGCTGTTAGGCCGCGGCGACATGCTCTACCTGCCGCCCGGCTCGGGCCGCATGATCCGCGTCCACGGGCCTTACGTCAGTGAGTCGGAGATCAACGAGGTGGTGGCGTTGTGGAAAGAGCAGTCCAGGGCCGAGTACGAAAACACCTACCTGGCGCCGCCGCCCAAGCAGGACGAGGGTGGGGAAGAGGAAGGCGAGGAAGAGTACCAAGGCGCCGACGACCCCATGTACGAGGACGCGGTGCGCCTGGTGCTGGAACTAGGCAAGGCCTCCACCTCGACGCTGCAACGGCGCCTGCGGCTGGGCTACGGCCGGGCGGCCCGGATCCTGGACGTGATGGAGCGCGAGGGCATCATCGGCCCGCCCGACGGCAGCCATCCCCGCGAAGTGCTGAAGCGCCCCGACTGGCTGGCCGAAGTGGACAACTCCCTGCGGTAAAAAAGTCCGCCGCAGACGCACGCTGGCTAACGCTGAGCCGCTGCTTTAGCTCACGGCAGCGCTGACATCGAGTTCGACGTCCCCTGCGCGTTGGTCAGCGTGGCCGAGACGGATCTAATTGCACTGATGTTGCCATTCACCGTGAACGGCACGGTCAGGGCAAAGAGGCTGCCGAAGGGCGTGGAGGAGGCTCCTTTATACCAGTCAGCAAACAGGGTCCCCACGTCCAGGCTGATGCTGCTGGTCTGCAGGTTTCCCGTACCCGAGGGCGTGAGCTGAAAATCGGCTTTATTGATCGCCTTCGACGTAGCAAAGGCGACCAGCGAAAGCTCGAAGCCGGTCCCCGTTCGCTTGATCGCTATGCTGTTGATGACCGGGGCCGCCGGGCTCACCTGTGTGGAAAAGGAGGGCGCCGGCAAGGGCGTCATGTCCGTGCCGCTAGCCTGCAAGGTAACCGTAAAGGAGATCGTTCCAGCGACGGTGCCTGACTGGAAGGCGATCTGGTTGGCGGTGCCGAACATAGCCTGTTTCGAGTTGATCGGGACCGTGAAGTCCACCGCACGGCCGCCGGCAAACTGGACGGCCGGGTCGTCGCCCAGGACACTGCTGAAGGACAAGATCAGCTTTCCCGAAATCAGGATCTTGTAGGCTGCATCCAAAGTCACGCCGACCATGGGCTGCTGGGCGGGCGGCACGGTGGCGCCCGGACCGCTGATGGTCACGCCGCCCACCATCCCGAATGCCTGCACGGTGAAATCGCTTCCGTCAATGTCCAGCGCGCCTTTGGCAAAGCCGGGCGTATCTGGCATGAACTGGATGGTGAAGGTGAGGCTGCTTCCCGGATCGAGGCTGACGGGCAGCTCGGGAACATCGATCAGCTCGAACACCATGGCCGAGAAGGCGATCCGGTTGACCGTGGCGGGCGCCGATCCGGTGTTTTGCGCCTGGAACTGAATCGCGCTGCTCGAGCCCACCTTCGTGGCGGGCATCGTAAACGTGCCGCCGGGCAAAATCGTGGCGCCGGTCTGGACGATGGTGTACCGGAAAGTCGGCGCCCCGCCGGTCTGGAAAGCTCCGCCTGCCGGCGCGAAGGACGCTGGGTTAGCCGAGCTCGGCGACACAATCGGAGCCATCGAGGCCGGGTTGGCCACGCCACAGGCCAGTAGCAACAGCAGTAGGTTCAGGCGTCTCATTCCCGGCTTCTTTCCCGTGGTAGGTGGCGCGGCCTGGGCGAACCAACAGGCGCCGTAACGATTTCAGAGGGGACAAAAACTACCCGTGGTTCAGGCTGTTCTCCGTCAAGCACAAATAGGGGGGCTTCCGAAAAAGCGGTCAGCCGGAAGACGGCATTCCCATTCAGGCGGTGCAAGCCGGAAGGGCTGCAGCGGCAGGGTATCAGGGCGACGGCTCCGCCTGCGAGACTCAGAGCGGCTATGACGCCAGAGCCCGCGTTGACGGCAAACACCCGGCGACCGTCGCTCGAGGCGGACACGGCGACCGGGCTCGAAATGCCATCTTTGGGCCCGGCCAGCAGGACCCTTTCCCAAGCCTCCCCGACCTCGCGCAACAGCAGGATTTCGTGGTCTCGGGAATCGGCAATCAAAGCGTCATGGGCATTCTCCAGAAAGCAGATGGAGGTAACATTTCCCGCTGCCGCCACGTAACGAGGGCTGTTCCCAGGCCGCAACGCAAACAGCGCGGCGGCCGCCCCTTCAGATACGCCCGCCAGCAGGAGGCGACCGTCGTCGCTGACGGCCATCGCCGTGATTAAGGGTGGAAGGGCCGAAAGATCAAAATCACCCGAGAGCTGCGGCGCTCCAGGCAACCCGGTGATGATAGCGGCCGAGCGCCGGTTGCGGTAGTAAAGCGAAGCCGCAGCGCCAGTGGAACTGAGAAAAACGCGGTCCGCCCCGGGAGCAACGCCGCTGAGGGATCGGGCAACGGCGCGGCCGGCCGCCAGGTCAACGATCAGGAGTTCCTTCGAGCCTGAAGCAATTCCCAGTGCATAGTCCTGGCGCGGAGAGACCTCGGCGACAGAGAAGCCCACCCCAACATCCAGTTTTCCGCCCAGCACCGAGGCGCCGGGAATCCCCAGGATGGGCCGCAGGGCGCCCAGATTTTCATCGAATCCATAGCCCAGCGCCGGCCCGCTAACGGCGGTGGATGCCCTGCGGCCGGGCGGATCATCCGCCGCCGGGCCCGCAAAGGCCGAAAGACCGAGCAGCAGGCACAGAAATCCCAAAGAGATAGAAGATCTTCTGGCAGCCATCATCCCGCTCACCTCCTAGCGCGGCGGCCCGATGCTGGGCGTCCCTGCGCCCACTGTGGTTGGGGTTGGGTTAGGCGGAGGAGAAGTGGGAGGGGCCGCTTTACCTCCTCCCCGAGCAGCGGCCACGGCTCCGCCCGCTGCCGCGCCGCCGGCGATGGCGAGGATGGCGACGAGCTTGCCGGATGCGGGCCGGGCCGCCGCTGCGGTCAGCACGTTGCTCTGGTTGATAGTGGCGCTGGCCCGCTGCCCGTGGGAGGAGGCGTCGACCCGGATCTGAAATTTTCCGGCGACTCCGTTCGGACGCAGGCCCGTGGCAATAGCCTGTCCATGAGCGTCTGTCGTAGCAGCCAGCCTGGTAGTGCCGTTAGGAAAGCTTCCGCCGGCACCGCGATCCGGAAGAGTGAACATCACCACGGCTCCGACCACCGGCCGCTGGTCCTCGTCCAGGACCTGGACGATGGGCTCCCGCGCCGTCCGCTGGCGGAGGTTATTGATGGCTCCCTCGCCTCCCAGAACAACAATGGTGAGCTTTGGCGCGGCCCCGGCTTGCGCCTGTAAGGGAGCTGTCGCGGCGCTGCTCTGAAACGACAGCAGATAAAGAAGGCCGGCGGAAAGCCAGTACGCTCCCCGGCTGCTTGAGTTCCCCTGGGGCA
>JACQDG010000148.1 GCA_016201185.1 Acidobacteriota bacterium
CAAGATGCGTGACGTACAGGTCCGGGCGTAAGTCACCATCGACATCCGCCGCGTCCGCGCCCATGCCGGCTTCGGCCTTTCCGTCCTCGCTGAATCCGACGCCGGTCACCAGACCGGTTTCTTCGAATTCCCCGTTCCAGCGGTTGAAGTAGAGAAGGTTTCGGACGCTGTCGTTGGCCACGAAAATGTCGGGCCACCCGTCGTCGTTGAAGTCGGCCAGCACCAGGCCCAGGCATTTCCCTTCCCTGGTCAGAATCTTGGCATCGGCCGTGACGTCCCGAAACTTGCCGTCCCCCAGGTTGCGGTATAGGCGAGGCGAGGTTCCCTGGTACACATCCGGATGGCAATAAGCTCGGAAACCCGGTTTCTTGTCGCCACAATAGACCGGTCTATCCCAGGAAAAGTCCTCCACGTAATTGGCGACGACAAGATCCAGGCGCCCGTCGCGGTCGTAATCAAACCATCCGGCGCTGGTTGCAAGGCGGCCTTCGTTAGCAACTCCGGCTGCCGCCGTTACATCAGAAAACGTGCCGTCGCCGTTGTTGTGGAACAGCACGCAGCGCGGATAGCCTGTGAGAAGCAAGTCGGTGTATCCGTCGTTATCGTAGTCTCCGACCGCCACGCCCATTCCGTAGGTCGCGAAGTCTCCTTCGAGGCGCGCCCTGGCCGTCACATCAGCAAATTTCCCTCCACCCAGGTTGCGATAAAGCGCTAAACGATTCGTCCTCGCCTCGCCGGAGCCGGGCCGGCCGCCGCCGCTCACCAGAACCAGGTCCAGCAGGCCGTCCTGGTCGTAGTCGATCCAGCCAAGGCCGGATCCCATGGTTTCGATAATGAGTTTTTCCGGCGTTGGGCCGTTCTCCGCCTTAAAGGTCACGCCCGCCACCGTGGTGACATCTTCAAAGCGGAATGCCGTGTCGGCAGGGTCGGAAGCAGCGGGCCTAACAGGCCAAGACAGCATCAGGCCTGCCAGCAGAGCGCCGACCAGCGCGGCGAGGAAGATGGCTCGAAACATTGTTCTTGGCTTCCTAACCAAGGCCATGATCCCACACCTTTTGCAAGCTTTTTCTCTTGACAACTGGGCACGCCTGGCTTAGATTCGGAACATCAGCTCAGGAGGGTGTGATGAAACTCACGAAAGCCGGTTGTTGGACTGTAATGGTGTGCCTCTTGGCGGCACTGATGGCCCCCCCCGCAGACGCCCAGGTGGCCAGCACCGGCGCCATTTTCGGCAACGTGACCGATCCCAGCGGGGCCGCTGTGCCCGAGGCAAGAATAACTATCATTAGTTCAGCCACGGGCGTAACCCGCGAGATTACCAGTAACGTGGCGGGTTTCTACTCGGCAGAGTCTCTGTTGGCCGGCTCTTATGCGGTCACCATCGCAAAAGCGGGTTTCCAGCAGACGATAATTAAGGACCTGGTCCTGACCCCCGGCCAGCGCCTGCAAAATAACGTCGCCTTACAGGTGGGCGCGGTTGAAACTCAGATCAGCGTCGAGGCCGAGGCGATTCGAGTGGAGACGGAATCCGGAGAATCCGCAGGCGTGATCACGTCCAGCTACATCGATAATTTGCTGCTCAACGGGCGCAACTTCCTGGGCCTGGCGTTGCTGATCCCCGGCGTAAACAGCGCCACCATTACCGGCCGGGCGGTGGGCGGCGGGTCGCTCAACAACGGTGGTTTGACGGGAGAGACCCCGCTTTCCATCAACGGGCTGGGGCGCGAGTACACCAATTACACCATCGACGGCTCGTACAACATGAATACGGGCAATAACATCAACATCAACGTCACGCCCCCGCTGGACACCATCGCCGAGTTTCGGCTGCTCAAAGACAACTACAGCGCCAAATACGGCGTGGCCGGCTCGGCCCAGGTTCTGGTGGAGACCAAGAGCGGCTCACGCGTCTTCCACGGCGGCCTGTACGACTTCCTGCGCAATGACAAAGTGGACGCCAGCAACTTTTTCTCCGGCGGGAACAAAACACCGCTGCGCCAGAACAACTTCGGATTCGCGCTGGGCGGGCCTGTAATGATCCCCGGCCTTTACAACAAGAACCGCGATAAGCAGACCTTCTTCTTCGTCAACGAAGAGTGGCGCGTGAACCACTCGGGCCTGACTCTGCGCGCGGCGATGATTCCGGAGGCCATGCGCAACGGCGATTTTTCGAACAGCCCTACTTTCGGCTCGAAGGGCAATCAGCTCGTATTCGACGATACGGCCCAAAGACTCCTGGCGGGCCGCGGGAACTGTCTGCTCAGCCCGACCCAGCTCAACTCGGCCTGCTTTGACCCGAACTCGGTGGCCATCATGAACCGCTACTGGCCACTGCCTAATAACCCGGGGGCAGGATTCCTCAATTACATCAACCCCGGCGTGGACAAGATCAACCAGCGGAACGACACTTACCGCATCGACCACTATTTCGGGAGCAGGTTGGTTCTGATGGGCCGCTGGATGTATGAAGATGTTCTCGACGCCCCGCCGGCGCTGGTGTGGGGGCCCAACGCGGCGCCAACGACATCCCAGAGCATTTTTACCACCGGGCTGAACGCCCTGCTGCGGCTCACGGCTAACATTACCCCGACCATCGTCAACACCACCAGCTTGGTGCAGACCCACGATAAGCCGCGGTTGCGAGCGAAAGACGCGGAGCTACCCTCCGACATCAACATCAATTACGCGTTCCAGAATGCCGATATCCACCATCGCATTCCGGAGGTAAGCATCGCCGGGGGCTGGAACGGCCTCGGTGTATTTCCCCTGCCGGTGGACGCCAGTGATGGAGAATGGACGGCGTCCGACGACATCAGCATCGTGAAAGGGTCCCACGTGCTGCAAGCCGGCGCGCTTTACATCTGGGGCATCAAGCGCCAGAACCTGTTCAGCCAGACCAACGGCGCCTTTTCTTTCAGTGGGGTCCACAGCAACGACCCGGTGGCGGATTTCCTGCTGGGGCTAGATTCTTCCTACTTCCAAACCAGCGGCGAGCGCCGCGGCTACTTCCACTACCGCCAGTTTGAGCCTTACTTCCACGACGACTGGAAAGTAACGCCGAAGCTGACCCTGAACTTAGGGCTGCGCTACGTCTACATTTCGCCTGACACGATTGACGGCGATGGGGTAACGAGCTTTGATGCCAACCGCTTCGATCCGACCAAAGCCCCCGCCGTAACCCCGGATGGCCTGTTTGTAACCAACGCGGCGGGCCAAATCGTCACGGCCAGCGGCCAGCCAGCCGACCTGCAGAACGGGCTTATCTTCGCTGGCAAGAACGGCGTGCCGCGCGGCTTCTTCAACGCCACCAAGCGTAATTTCGCCCCTCGAATCGGGTTCGCATGGGACCCGTTTGGGAACGGTAAGACGTCCATTAGGGGCGGTTATGGCATCGGTTACAGCCGCATCCCGTTCGACAACTACATCCAGCTGAACAACCCGCCGTTTATTGATTCCACTACGCTGATCAACGGCACGCTCACCAATCCAGCAGCGGGCGTGGCGGGCGCCAAGAGTCCCACGGGCGTAAGCATGGTTGATCCGACCTTCCAGCCCACGCGGGTGCAGACGTGGAGCTTTACCATCCAGCGCGAGGTCGCTCCCGCCGCCGTAGTCAGCATCGCTTACGTGGGAAGCGGCACACGGCACGTGAAAGGTACTCAAGATATCAATTTCCCCTTGCCGGTTTCCCAGCCGAGCACTTCCGGGTGCTTGCAGCCAGGACAGGCTTCCTCCGGCGGGTTTGATTTTGATCCGTGTCTGAACACCGGCAAAGTATCAGCGACTTTCACGCGGCCTTACAGCGGCTGGACCGGCCTGAGTGATCCCTTCACGGGGGGAACCTCGAACTACCACTCCCTGCAGACCGGGTTTCAGTATAAGAAGAGCGCGCTCACGTGGAACGTGGCCTACACGTTCGGGAAGGTCCTGACCAACGTAGCCGACCGCGGCTTCGACGGGCGCAACAGCGGGGCCGGCGCCCAGAACTCGCGGAATTTCAACGCCGATTATGGACCCCCCGGATGGGATCGCACCCACATCTTCACCTCGGGCTATGTCTATGATCTGCCGTTCTTCAAGGGTTCCAAAGGATTTGTCAATAAGGCGCTCGGCAACTGGACCATCTCCGGGATTACGGTGATCGAAAGCGGATTCGCCTTATCCCCCGGCCTCGCGACCGGCACGAACGGTCTGGCTTCCCGCCCAGATCTGATCGGAACGGTAGCAGGCCCGAAGACGCTGGGCCAGTGGTTTAATACGGGCGCATTCGCCGCGCCGGCCTACGGCTTCTTCGGCAATGCGGGCACGGGCTTGATCCGCGGGCCTGGGGAGAATACCTGGAACGTAGCGCTGTTCAAGGCGTTCCCGTTCAACGAGCGAACCAGGTTGCGGTTCCGGGCGGAAGCATTCAACCTCTGGAACCATCCGAGCTTCTCCGCCGTGAGTACAGCCGTGGGAGCGGGTAATTACGGGCAGGTGACGACTGCACTCGAACCACGCATCATGGAGTTCTCGCTAAGGCTGGACTTCTAGGCAGTAACGCCGCGACTGGGAAGGAGCGGGGCGCCAGTCTCCGCTCCCTTACGGTCGCGGCTCGGAAGGTTGCTGCAATTCTTTCAGGATCGATTCACGCTCGCTGGCTTCGCGGGCTTTTGTATGCTGGACCAGCTCGAACATCTTGGTTGCATCCTCGCGCCGGCCTAAAGCCTGATAAGCGCGCGCCAGCGGGTAATAGACCTCATGTAGATCCGGTTTGAGCTTTAGGGCTTTCTCCAGCTCCGGCACTGCAGCAGCATATTTCTGTTGCAGCGACAGCGCACGTCCCAATTGATAATGCGCCAGGGCATAGTTGGGGCTGGCGGCGATAGCCCCCTGTAGTGCGGGAACGGCCTCGTCAAATCGCGCCTGGGCAGTCAAGGCCATCCCGTAAATGCAGCGGTAATAGGCGTTGCTCCGGTTGAGAGCCAGGGCCTTCTCGAGTTGGTCACGCGCTTCCTCTGCCTTTCCGGAGGTTAGCTTCACGATGGCCAGGAGAAAATAGGCCCGGTCGAACTTGGGATTCTTCTCAATTGCCTCCGAAAGCCGGGCGGCGGCCTCGTCATATTGTTCAAGAACGTAGTGGCTGAACCCCATGCTGTAAGGGACTTCGGCTGAGCCGGGGTCCAGACGGGCGGCCTGTTGCAGAACTTTGAGCGCGGCTTGCGGGTTTCCTGCCTTCTGATAGAGACGACCTTCGAAAAGTAGGTAATCGGCGCGGTCGGGTTGAGCGCGCCAGGCCGCTTCGACTTCTTCAAATGCCTTTGCAGCCTCCCCCTGATCCGCGTAAGCCTGCGCCAGCAGGAAGCGGATCTCGGGACTTGCGGCTTGTCGGAGTGCGGCCTGCAGAAACTCGCCGGCAGCGCCCGGGAACCCCGCTTTCAGCAGAATTCCCCCGGCCTCCAAAATGAACTCCGGCTGGGAACGATATGCCTCGGGTACGTTGCTCAAGGTGCGCAAGGCTCGCTCCGGCTGCTTAACCGCTAACCGTGCCCGCACCAGTTGGAGAAACGTTTCCGGACGAGGAGCTAGAGCCAGGGCCTTCTCCAGGTGCGACAGAGCCTCCTGCGGTCTTCGCGCTTCGAGTAACGCCGTGCCCAGGTTGTAGCGCATGTCCCCGTTTTCAGGCGCCAAGCGGACCGCTGCTTGCAGTTCCTCCAGGCCTTCACTGGTCTTACTCTGTTTCAGGAGCACCAGCCCCAGGTTGTAGTGCGCAGCGGCAACGGAGGGTCCCAGTGCCACGGCACGGCGAAACGCAAGCTCCGCAGCGGCGTTGCGGTCGAGAGCGGCGTTCGCGATGCCCAGGTTCAAGAACGCGCGGAAGGACTTCGGGTCATCCTTGGTCGCCGACTGAAGCTCCTGAGCCGCCTTTGCAAAGCTCCTTTGCCGGAGGAGCTCGACGCCGCGTGCGAGGTGGTCGTCTGACTGCGCCCAGCCGAAGGCTAGGCAGATTCCAAAGCAGGCGGGGATCCGAAGTCCGCTCATTGAGATACCATAAGGAAAAGTATTACCAAAATGAAGAGCTTCTGTCTCCTGGTAGCGCTGCTGGCGACAACGACCGCTGCGGATCATTTCCGAAAGGCGCAAGGATACGCGCAGGCGCAGAATTGGAAACTGGCCGTGGAGGAATATCGCGCCGGATTGGCGCTAGCGCCCGTGGCCTATGAGGCTCACAACAACTTGGGCGCCATTTATTTCCAACAGCAGGATTATGCCCGCGCGGCTTCCTCTTTCACAGAGGCACTGCGTTTGCGTCCTCAGAACCCGGACTTCTCGTTCAATCTCGGGCTTACCCTGTTCCGCCTCGCCCGACCGGAGGATGCCCTTCCACATCTGCTCGTCGGGGCCCGTTCTAAAACACATACCGCCGAGGCGCATTACATTGCCGGGCTCTGCCATTTTCACGCACGGCGCTGGGCGCAGGCCGCGCGCGAACTCGAAGCGGCGAAGCAAGCGGGGTATAAAAAGCCTGAACTGTATTATTTGCTCGTAAAGGCGCACAAGAACGCCGGAGAGCGCGAGGCCGGTATTCGAATTTTTTCCGAGCTGGCCGGGGCGTATCCAGAGTCGGCTTTCGTTCATCAATTGCTGGGCGAGGCTTACGAACTGGAGAACCCGGCGGCGGCGGAAGCCGAATTCTCTCGCGCCATTCAGGCGGCTCCCTCCCAGCCCGAACTGCACTTCGCGCTCGGCTACCTTTACTGGAAGCAGAAAAAGCACGACCAGGCAGCGGAGCTTTTTGGGGAGGAACTTCGCGTTCATCCAGCTTCCGCGGCATCCTATTACTATCTCGGCGGCATCGCGCTAAAGGAAGGCAAAGAGACCGAGGCCCTTGACCTCTTCAGGCGCGCCCTGCGCGTCGATCCTTCCTATAAGGAGGTTTACCTGGGGCTGGGGCAGGCGGAAGCGAAACTCGGCAAGCAGGCCGAGGCGGAGAAACACTTCCGGCAGGCGGCAGCGATTTTCCCCGACCGCGTGGAGCCGCACTATCACCTGGCTCAGACCCTCCTGCGCCTGGGCAAGAAAGAGGAGGCGCAAAAGGAGATGTCAATCGTTGAAAATTTGCACGCTGCAGAACGCGAGCGGATAGCAGAGGCCCTGTCACAGGGTGGAACCGCTCAAAAAGGGTCGCAAACGAACGCGAATGAGCGAGAATAATCAAAGGGTGCTGATGGAGCATTGGCTTTGC
>JACQDG010000149.1 GCA_016201185.1 Acidobacteriota bacterium
TCGGCCCCCCGATACCGCAAGCCGGCATAGACGTCGTTTTCCACCACGGCCACCTGGAACCGCGCGGCCAAGTGGAGAATTTCCTTCCGCGCTTCTAGGCCCAGGGTGGCTCCGGTCGGGTTTTGGAAATTGGGCGTCACCACCAGCAATCGCGGCTGGTGCCGGCTGAATTCCTGCTCTAACTCGCCGATGGAGATTCCCGAGGGGCCGACCGCGATCCCGCGCACCTGGGCGCCGCCGGCCAGGAACAAATTGCGCGCGCCAGGGTAGACGGGATCTTCCAGGAGAACGGTTTCGTCCGGGGGAGTGAGGATCTTTGCTATCAGGTCGAGCCCCTGCTGGCAGCCGCTGGTTACCAGCACTTCGTCGTCAGGGTGAGCGATCCCCGCCTCGCGCATCTCGGCCCGCAGCCATTCGCGAAGGGGCGGATAGCCTTCCGCGGCGCCAAGCTGGAGAATGGAGCCTCCTTGGGCGGAAAGCTCCGTCTCGACGGCGTGAAGCAGGTCCTGGATAGAGAAGGAGTCCGGCTCCAGTCGAGCAGCGCTGAAGTTGATCGAATCCGCGTCCCCGAGCCAGAGCGCTTGCTCGAGGCGGCGATCAGGGGCGGTGGAGCGAAATCGCTCCTCCCAGTGGAAAGCAGCGGTGCGGGTCGCGGAACGAACAAAGCTCCCCCGTCCCACGTGCGCCTTCAACAAACCTTCTTCTTCCAGGGCCTGGTAGGCCGCGGCAACCGTCGTCCGATTCAGGCCAAGCAGGCCAGCCAACTCTCGGGTTGGGGGCAGTCTGGTTCCGTCAGGCAAAACACCACTTTCGATTCTAGCGACAAACTGCTCATAAAGCTGTCGATAGATCGGAACAGGACTGTCCGCTGCAAATGTCAACGCTGCCCAATTCATGGCCTGCTAGTCATCCAACACCATCCAATATACACCATTTTGGCTGATGTCAAGAGAATTTCTTGAATCCAGTTGGATGCCCTACAATACGGGAGTGCCAACCGCTAGCGACTTGCTCCGACCGGAGACCACAACTCTTCTCGTCATCGACCTGCAGGAAAAGCTGCTGCCTTCGATCTGGGAGAAGGAGCGGGTCGTGAACAACGTCGTCAATCTCCTGCGCCTGGCCGAGTTCTTGAAGCTAAAGACTATCCTCACCACCCAATACCGCCAAGGGCTCGGCGCGATGGTTCCCGAGATCGCTTGTCTCGTCGAGCAGGCTCCTATGGACAAGGTTTCCTTTGGTTGCTTCGGTGACGAGCGGATCCTACGCCGCCTCGAGACGGAGGTCCCGAAGCCGCACACCTTGCTGGTCGCTGGCATCGAGGCGCACATCTGTGTGGCGCAGACGGTGCTGGGGGCGCTCGCCGCCGGGTACCAGGTCCCTTGCGACCATCCCCGCTGACTGCGCAGTTCTCGAATCCGCTGCCCAAAACTCTGCAATAGGTGTTTCACCTTAGAGAGTCTTAAAGATTGACAGCCGCTGGGTCTACAGCCATTCTGATAGACAGACTATAGATAGCGAGACAGGAGAAGCCAATATGCCCACAACGAAAAAATGCAAGGCGTGTGGCACGACGCTGAACGTTCACCATGGGACAAGCAACGAGCATCCGCGACTGAGAGGTTACTGTTATGGTTGCGGCACGAAACTCGAAGGCAAGCAGGCATGAACGGGGTTATGAAGGCGGCACGTTTCCTGCTTAGCGCAAGGCCGTCGGAATGCTGTAACGCTAACGCTCTCCTAGTACGCAGCAGACCGGGCGGATTCGTGACTCAAAGAATCCTGAGCGATCTTCTAAGGCAGTAGCTAGGTTGGATCATGGCGCAGCCAAGAGGAGGGAGGTTTGTTAGATGGCAGGCCATCACAATCACTCAACTTGGGTATGCCGTGAACCTGATCTTGGGTTTGGCCACGGCTTCCTTGGGGTTCGCCCTTTCCTTAGTCAAAGACAAGGATTTTGCGCCTGGGTGTTCCGGCAAGCATCTTCTGCTGTTGGGACTCGTTTCGCTTGTGGTTTCCATCAGCCTCGGAGTATGGTGTGTCATCAATAGGCTGCACGATTTTAGTAAGACCGCACAGAATGCAAAGGACGGAGAGGCGCTGGAGACGCTGCAATCCACAAACCAAGAAAGAGAGGAAATCAGTGCTCGCTTGGAGCACAGACGGCGAGAAACTGAGAGGCTTGGCGAAAACACATGGACGCTTCTTTACTGGCAGATTGGAGCCTTCTGTTTGGGTGCTTTTCTCCTAGTGGATCGTTTCAGTTGAATCTTTATCATAGATCGGGCATGCTAGGGGCATGCCATTCTCCAGTGAACCGCTGTTTTTATCACCGGAAGATCGGGCCGAGTTGGAGGGTTGGGCGCATTCCCGCACGCTCCGAGCGGGTGATGTAATGCGGGCCCGGCTGATTCTGGGCCTGGCAGATAGAGTTCCCTACCGGGTCATTATGAGGCGGCTGGGGATCACAGCTCCGACCATATCTTTGTGGAAGCGGCGTTTTCAAGAATCGGGGATGGAGGGTTTGGAGCCGCAGCATCGGGGGACCTCGCCCCGCAAGATCACCCCGGCCGTGCAGGCGCGCATTGTGGCGCGAACGCTGAAGGCGCCGCCGGACGGCAGCACGCAATGGTCCTGCCGGAAGATGGCGCGAGGGACGGGTGTCAGCGCCGCGACGGTGCACCGGATCTGGAGGAAGGCGAAGTGGAGGCCGCACCGGTTGGAGCGCTACATGGCCAGCCCCGATCCGGACTTCGAGCGCAAGGCAGCCGATATCATCGGGTTGTACCTGGACCCGCCCCAGCACGCAGCGGTGTTTTGCGTGGATGAAAAGACGGCTATCCAGGCCTTGGATCGCACCGACCCGGTGCTGCCCCTGTCACCCGGCCGCGCCGAGCGTCATGGCTTTGAATACTACAGGCATGGGACGCTGTCGCTGTATGCTGCTCTGAACGTGAAAAGCGGCAAGGTGCAAGGCAAGACAGCGCCCCGGCATACCAGTAAGGAGTTTGTCGACTTCCTGGAGCAACTGCTCAGAAAAAGTCGCCGGTTCCGGCAGGTCCATGTGGTGCTGGACAATCTGTCCGCCCACAAGACCCAGGAAGTGGATGCTTTGCTGGATGCTTACCCCAAGCTGAAGCTGCACTTCACGCCGACCTACTCTTCTTGGCTGAACCAAATCGAAATCTGGTTTGCGCAGATTGAGCGAGATGTCCTGGCTCGGGGCGTCTTTAAATCAGTGCCGGACTTGGCCCGCAAGATCCGGAGATATATTCGTGCTTATGGCAAGACGGCGCGGCCCTTCCAGTGGCGCTACTGGGACAC